>JBCDDI010000032.1:0-13790 GCA_039180365.1 Pseudomonadota bacterium | reverse complement strand
TCTGTTTTCAGTTCGCCAGAGGACAGATTCAGAGAGGAGCCGCGGATCGCATTGGCGACATCCGTCATCGTCAGATCGAACTGACGGAGGGCCTCTTCGCTGACCTCAATGGCGATCTCATAGTCGCGGGTGCCGAGCATGGATACGAGAGAAACCGAAGGCAGCGCAAGCAGTTCCTGTTCGAAGAGGGAAGCACCCCGGCGCAGGGTGGCTTCGTCGAGCTCCGACGATACGACCAGGGAGATCACTTCCGAGACGGTCTCGGCGACCACGATGTCGGGGTTTTCCGCATCCAGCGGCGGGAATTCGGCGAGCCGGTCAACGGCCGTCTCGATGTCGTTGCGCACTTTCAGGGCGTCGACACCGTCCTTCAACTCGGCGGTGACAACGCCGACGTTTTCACTCGCTGTGGATACCACGCGATCCACGCCATCAATGCCGATGACGGCTTCTTCGACGCGTCGGGTGATGCCTTCCTCAACCTCTGTCGGCGTGGCGCCAGGATAGGCCGTGGTGACCGTGACGATCCCTGGATCGATGGTCGGAAATAGCTGCGCAGACAGGCTCGTGGCCTGCAGGAAACCACCAATGAGAAACACGGCCATGAGCAGATTGGCCGCCACGGGGTTTTCCGCAAACCAGGCGATGATGCCCAGCTTGCGCGGGGGCGCCTCGCCTTCCGGCGGTTTCGCCAGTTGCAGGCGCGGGTCGCTCATCCGCCGAATCCGCCAGGTGCTACGAACGATTCCGTGCGCACGGCAAGGCCTTCCTCGGCGCCGGGCACGCTGCCAAGCACGATGCCTTCGCCGACGTCGAAGGCTTCGACAATCAGGCCCTCACTGGTGCGAGCGTAGACTTGAGGTGCGTAGGCCGACAGTTGCCCGTCCACCACGCGCCATACGGAGCTGCCGGCCTGCTCGGAGGCTTCCGGCAGGACGAAGGTGCTGGTGAGATCGTCGCCGCTCAGGGTGACGTCAACAAAGGTGCCTGGCGGTAGTTCGACGCCATCATCGAGGGTCAGGAACAGGCGGGCGAAGCGGGAGCGCTCATCGAGGGTGGCGGAACGGCGGTCGATAACGGCAGAAAAGCGTTCGCCTGCCACGCGCACTTCGGCGTTGCGGCCGGCCACCGGCGTAAGGCTCGCCAGATCGTCCTGAGAGATCGGCACGGCTACTTCGATCGCCTCGGTCGGAAACGCGCTGCCGAAAGACTGGCCGGTGTTCAAGGTCTGGCCAACGAAAATGCTGGTCTCGGTGATGCGGCCGTCGAAAGGCAGAGCGAAGGCAGTGCGGCTCAGGTCAAGCTCGGCACGGGCGAGGCGAGCTTCGGCGCTGGCGACGTCTGCCAGTGATTGTTCGATCTGCGGGACCTTGGCGACCAGATCCGGTACCGGCGCGTCGCCGTGGAGCAGGGCGTAATTTTCCCGGGCAGCGTCCCCTTCTGCCTGACGCAGCTTGAGGCGCGATAGCGCTGCTGCGAGGTCAGCCTCGGCCTGGGCGACGGCAAGCTCGTAGTCCCGGGGGTCGATGATGAAGAGCACGTCACCAGCGTTGAAGCTGCCGCCCGCCCTTAGCGAGTCGGCCACTTCAACCACCTGGCCGCCTACCTGCGGTGCGAGTGCGACATTGCTGCGGACCTCCACGGCCCCAGTGGCACGGACGCTGACCTGACTGGGCCCGCGCTCAGGAACCAGCACCCGGACCAGTGGCGTCTCGGCGGCAGGCGCCGGCGGCGCGGCCAGCACCGGTGCGGCCGCCGTTGGCGCTTCCCGCGAGTAGGCGATCGCAAGCGCTACCGCGGCGACGACAGCGAGGATCTGGACGATGCCCATTATCGGACGACGCCGGCGCTCGACCGGCTCTGCGGCTGGTGCGGGCTCTGGCGCTGCAGCGGCCTCGTTTTCGAGGCGAACGTGCTCAGCAGGTGACGACATGAGTGCGGTTCCCGGGTCTTTTCCTACGCTGATTGAACGCGGGCCCCAGTGAAAAGGGGGTCAAAGGTCTAAGGGCGTAGTGCCGGGGGAAGGAGCGATTGTAGGGGCGGTGATAGGGGCTTGGGTTACGGGGGCTCAGAGGTCTGGCCCGACTCATTAACGTGCATAAAGGCGCTGAAGGGCCTAAAGCGCCTCGCGATAACGCTGCTCAGCCCGAGCCACTTCCCGGTAGCTGCGCAGCGTGGTCTTCACGGAAGCGAGACGCCAGGCGTCAGCCTGCCGATCGATGTTGTTGCGTGCCAGCGTCAGACCAGCGCGGGCCCGGGCCAGCGTATGCAACAGTTCGTCTTTCTCATCAGCGTTGCTTGCTGCCTCGAGCTCCGCTTCCAGGCTGCGGATCCGCTTGAGGCGCCGCTCGAGCTCCGCACCAGCAGTCAGGGCTTCTGCGTCGTCCTGAAAATACAGGGTTCGCGTCAACCAGGCGGCGCTGTCCAGGAGGTCAGCCTCCGTTGCCTCCGGGCTTTCCCGGAGCAGCCGTTGATAGGCGATGAGCGCATCGTCGAGGTTGCGGGCAGCCAGCGTCGAGCGAACGTCGGCGAAGGCCACCGGATCGATGGTCGGTGGCAGCGCATGTACCTTGCTTACGGTGAGTAAGCCCTGAAACTCATTCTGTGGATAGGCAACGGCGGCCCGCACGCGCGGCTCGACCGCTTCGTCGTTGCGCGGGTAATCGCCGCGGTGCGCATCAATTGCAT
Source organism: Pseudomonadota bacterium (assembly GCA_039180365.1). Taxonomy (GTDB): domain Bacteria; phylum Pseudomonadota; class Gammaproteobacteria; order Pseudomonadales; family Azotimanducaceae; genus SZUA-309. The sequence goes on along the minus strand of JBCDDI010000032.1, from coordinate 11,102 downwards.
CGATCAGTTCCTGGCTGACGGGCCGGCGCCGTCCCACCTTGCGGTAATAGATCTCGCCGTCGCTGGCGATGATGTAGACCGCGTGGATGGCGAGCTCCCGGGTATCGGGATTCTGTACCTGATAAGCCTGGATGACGCTCTGCTCGGGATCGCTGCCGAGGGCAAAGGCCAGACCGAGTCGATCGATCATCGCCAGCGATGCCTCCGGCTCGTCCACAGACAGCGCCAGTATCTCAACCTCCCGACGTTCGAAGCGCGCCAGCTGATGCTGCAGCTCCCCGAGCTGCACATTGCAGGCCGGTCACCAATGGCCGCGGTAGAAAACCAGGACAACATCCCCGCCCGCGAGGTACTCGCTGAGCTGGAGCTCTCCACCACCGGCTCGGCGCAGGCGAAAGTCCGGGGCGCGATCGCCGATGGCCAGCGCGTTCGGGGCGCTGCGGCTGAAGCCGTACGCATTACTGGTGATGTCGAGCGGCTCGGGGTTACGTGAAGAAGGTTTGTAGAGCGGCACGGCGGCTGTCTGTTCCTGCGCGTGCACCGGCCGCGCCAGGCTCGAAAAGCTGAGCAGCACGGCGATGAGCAGAGTCAGCGTTCCCCCGCCCCCAGCGGTGCGGCGCCGTCGCATGTGCTTCGAACGGTCGGCATCAGACCAGCGTGACATTGGTGCTCCTCCTTCCCCTTTGCCTGGCTATTAGAGGACAGCTTCCGCGGTTAGTTCGCCAAGCCGGTCCCGAAGGTGCGTCATGAGTAGGCGCAGCCGTGGCGTCATGAGCCTCGCATCCGTGTAGAGGAGGCTCACGGGGCTTGGTTGCAGCACGGCATCAGTGCTTCTGCCCTCAAGGGCAGCCGCTTTGCTTTCCCGACCTTCGCGGCCGATCTGAAGAACCTATTCTGATCGATTTCCGCTCGGTCTCCTGATCAGTCAGGTCGCCGGGAGCAGCGATGCCTGAAAGATTGTGGCAACGAGCAGGCCGGCCATCAGGAAATTGAACACCTGCATGCGCCGGCCCGTCGCCAGGAGCGGTTGGATCTGCTGGCCGAGGACCGTCCAGCAGCTCACCGACGGCAGGTTGATCAGGCCGAAGACGGCTGCGATCAGCAGAATTGCCTGGAGGCTCTGGTCCGGTGCGTAAACGGTGACAGCGGTCAGCGCCATGGCCCAGGCCTTCGGATTCACCCACTGAAAGGCGGCTGCCTGCAGGAAGGTGAAGGGACGACCGGAAGCTTCCCCGGCTTCCGGTGGGGCGGCCGTCGCAATCTTCCAGGCCAGGTACAGGAGATAAAGGATGCTGAATACGCGCAGCACCGTGTAGCTCAGCGGATAGGCGGCGAAAATCTGTGCCAGGCCGATGCCAACCAGCACCACCATGATCACAAAACCGATGCCGATCCCGAGCATGTGCGGAATTGTCCGTCGGAAGCCGAAGTTGGCGCCGGATGCCATGAGCATCAGGTTGTTTGGCCCCGGAGTAATGGAACTGACGAGGGCGAAGACACCCAAGGCGCTGAGCAGTTCGATGTTCATGGCGTTCCCTGCGCTCGATTGCGTTTCCGGGCAAGCCCGCCGGAGTTGTGGCTCGCCTGCGTGAATGAGCTGCAATTCTGCGCTACTCCTGGCAGCACAGGATTGCGAAGATCGTTGTGAAGGCGCTAGATTTGCAACTTATGAAGGAATTCGATCGAATCAGCGAAAGAATATTGCGCGAGCTTTCGAAAGATGGGCGCATCAGCAACATTGAGCTTGCCGATCGCGTGGGCCTTTCGCCATCCGCCTGCCTGCGTCGAGTCCAGGAGCTTGAACGCTCCGGTGTGATCAGCGGCTATCGGGCGGTGCTGAATCCGCGGGCCATGGGAATCGCCTTTACGGCCTATGTGGCCGTCGGGCTTTCCGACCATTCCAAGAAGTCTCAGTCGGCCTTCGAGCGGGCCATGGCCAAAGCCCCGGAAGTTCGCGAGTGCCACAACATCACGGGTCAGGTGGAGTATTTGCTACGGGTCGATGTGGCGGACATCGAGGCCTACAAGGTGTTTCATTCCGAGGTCCTTGGCACGCTGCCGCAGGTGACGGCGATCACCAGCTACGTGGTGATGGATTCACCAAAAGACGAACGGGCCTGATTTGGGGCCTGATTAGGGGGCCGGATTAAGGGGACGGAAGCAGAGGCCTGCTTAAACGCCTTCCAGGCTGCGGTATGCATAGAGCGCGGCAGCCTCAAGCGCTGCTGCAAGCGCCGTTGGATCGTCGATGAGTCCTTCGGCGTTGCTGATGAGCGAGGTGAAGCCCTCCCGGTGCCAGTGGAAGGGCGCAGGTACGGGCTCGCTCGGCAGAGGCTCGGGCACCGGCCAGGGCGTGCAGTAGAAGTACGGAACCGCGAGCGTTTCGTCCCCCGGTGAGAATCCCACGCCCACAGAGCGCGCCGTTTCCGGATCCCCCGTCGACAGCGTAAAGAGCACGGCGAGATCAAAGTGATGGGGCCAGCAGCGCACGAGAGGTGCGATGACCGCCTGATGGCCGAACGTCTGCACAAGATGCCTCAGGGCTCCCGCGGTGCGGCCATAGCCACTACAGAGTTCCGCGACAGCGTCCTCACGTCCAAGGAAATTCTGGTATGAGACTCTGCCTTCGAGCCTGTAAGGCAGAGTGATGCCGGAAGCCGGTTTCAGCCCTGCTACCTGCAGTTTGTAGTCGAGCCAGCGACCCACCTGCCCCTCGCTCGCATCGGTAAGGGGCAGTTCTGCGTGGACTGTTCCCGGATCCTCTTCGGACGCGCCCGTAAGGAGGATGATGCTGGCCGTTGCGAAGCGGAAACCAACTCGGAGCCATTGCCGGCTGGTCCCTTCGGGATCGGTGTTGCCGCCTTCCTCGACGTGCCCTCCGACGCTCATTGGTTCCGAGACAAGTCCCTGCACGGATTGGTCCGGCGTCACCCACCAGTGGAGGCTGGAATGGCTGTCGTCGGGCAGGGGCGGAAGATTGGCGCGGGCCGCTCGAGATGGCCACTGGCAGGCCTGATGGCAGAGCTGGCGCGCCAGCGTAAGCTCGCCCAGCTCCCTCACGCCGTCGCTCGCCTGCCGCTTTGCGCCGGTTCTCCGCTGCGGACACCCGCCTCTGCTTCCGCCAGCGCCTGGTTCGACAGGGTCAGGAAAGCAACCAGGGCCCCGTCGGCGTCGATACGTTCATCGATGACCTGGTTAAGTACCCGGGCCTGCACGGCGCGAAGCTCTCGGGCTCGCGCCTCAGCATCCGCCGGGGGCGCATCCGGATCCGGGCGCAGTTCGAGAATCTGGCGGTAGTAGACGTCGAGGCGATCCTTGCGGGCCTGGCGCCGACGTCGGTCGATGGCCAGGGATGCACTGCCGAGGGCAATGATCAGAGAAAACCCCAGGGCCAACACTTCCGCGTAACGTTCGAGAAAGCCCGGCTTGTCGCGTTCCGAATAGCGCGTGGCGCCCGGATGGTAGGGGAGGGCGCCGGTCATTGCCTGACCCTGGACACTGTCCGGCAGACCCGCCAGCGGATATTCGTTTGCGATCATGCCGGCGGCGTGATCAGCCGTGGCTGCCGCTTCAAAGGCGAGGCGCTCGTCGAGATCGGCCCGGGCGAGCAGCAGCGTAGAGACCGCGACTGTCAGCACCGGCTCGTCTCCGAGGCTCGGATAAAGATCGCGGGGCAGGATAAAGGGCCGCAGGTTCGGGTAGCGGAGCATAAGGCCTTCTGCCGTCGATCCTCGGCCGAGGGCGTTGGCATCCCCCATGCTCCAGAGCCTGAAACCTTCCAGGCGCTCGACCGCGTCTCGGGCGAGGGTCCCACCGAAGACGAAAAATACGTCTGGATCTAGGGTCCAGGGGTCTTCGAGGAGTTGGAAGCTATCGCTATCGAGGCCGTGATCTGCCGCTATGCGTTCGACCAGCTCATGGCCGAGGCTGCCCGGCACCCCTGCGTAGATGGCTTTGCCGTCGAAGAGTGCGGCAAAGCTCTCGGGGCTGTCGCGCTCTTTGACGAGAATGTGCAGCACGCTCGGGAAAAGATCGGTGATCAGCGCCGCACCCGGAACTTCTGCGGCCGCGTCTTCGTTCAGGGCCAGATCTATCTGGCCTTCGGCGAGGGCCTGTTGCAGGGCCGGCGCATCGGGAAAGCTCCTAACGGACCAGGCGCTGCCGCTTGCCGGATGGCTGGCGAGCAGTTCAGCGAGAGCCATGTTCGGCTCCACGGGCAGAACCCCCAGAGTCAGTTCCGCCTGACTGGTGCCCGCCAGCGCGAGCAGCAAAGAGAGGACCAGGGCAACGGCCGCCGTCCTCAGCCGGTCAGCGCCGGTCTTTGCGGCCGGCGCCCTGCTCCGGGTGCTCACCGGCCCAGCAGCCGCTGGGCGTTGGCGTCGGCGCGGGCGCGGTGGGCTACCGGATCGCTGTTCCAGACTTCGCGGCCGTTGGTGAAACCGGCGATCTCGAAGAGCAGCAGCTCGCCGTCTTCGATTTTGAAGTTGGTGAAGTCCGGGCAGGCCAGCCGTCCCATAGCGAGGGTTGCCGCACACCAGCCGCGGTAGGTTGGCAGGAAGGCCGAGGGATCAGCTTCGAAGCGCGCCAGCGTTGCCGCACTCTGGAATTGATAGGTGAGCCCGTGCTGCGTGCTGGTGAATTGGCTGGAGCCGGCAATGGGTCCCCCCGCTTCGAAGTAGCTGACAACGTCGTAGCCACCAAGGGCAACGCCCTCCGGGGCGCAGCGTTCATAGTTTGGTGAGTCGTTTGGTGAGTCGTTCGCTGAGTCGGCGCGGCTGTGCGGTGCGCTCACCAGCGAAGCGACGAGCATAGCCAGCGCGAGTCCGCCCGGTCCGGTGATCAGTCGCATTGCTTTGTCTCCTATCTCTCTCTGCACGCGCCTGAAGTTTTAAGGCACACGCTACGGTAATTGGTTCAATTCGGCGCCTGGAAATGTTCTGCATCCTGCCATTCATAGCCACCGCCGGCGAGTTCTCGAGCGAGCCAGTGGTTTTCCGGATCCAGGGCGCGGGCGGCAGTGAAGACTGCGTTCGCCAGAGCTTCTTCACCGGCCTCCTGGTGGGCGCGGCCAAGCCAGGTGAGAATATCCACCTGTGCCCATTCGCCGTCGGCGCAGAGGGCCGTGTCACGGCGGGCAGCTTCAAAGGTGGTGATGGCTTCGCTGCCGCTGCCGCCAAGCACCGCAGGCATCAGCAACTTCGCTGTGCCCTCAATGAGTGCCAGGCGCGGATTTGCCGGATCCAGTTCGGCGGCCCGGTTCATGCGGCGCAGACCTCGCAGGCCGTTGTGCAGGAAACGCCAGCGGTTTACCAGGACGTACTGGCCGTCCAGCATGACTGCGAGGAGCAGCAGTTCAACGTTGTCCGGATCCTGTTTCAGGGCCTTGTTTAAACCGGGTAGGCTGTCTTTCAGCACGACACCGGCGGCGCGTCGATCGTCGTCCGCAAGATGTGCGGCAGCGAGGCGGAACGCCTGCTGGGCACGCCAGCGCGGCGCGGCCGGCGTGAGCGCGGCCAGGCGATTGAGATCGTATCGGGCAAAGCTGGTTTCGATGGCCAGGCAGTCGGGGTCAATGGCGGTGAGCGTTTTTACAGCGTCCCCTGCCGCAAGGGCGTTTTCAGCGAGACGCGCTTCCGCCAGTCTCTCTTCCGCCTGAACCTCTTCCGTCTGAACCTCTTCCGTCTGAGGATCTTCCGCCTGAGCCTCCGCAGCATAGCCGCATGTTGCCATGAGCATGGCGACCATGAGCGTGGCGGAGACGGACATCACGGCGGTGGTCGATTCAGATTCCAGTCGTACTTGTAGTCTACGCCGCGTTGGTAGCTTTCAAGCTCGCCGGCTAGCGTGTCGTGGAGACCGGTCAGGTAAGCGATGAGCTCTGCCTCTGTCCGGGCGAAGTCCTCACGGTACCACTTGAAGATGCTCGATAGCTGCAGCTTGCCGCGATCTGTGAAGCGCACGCCGCGCTCGTGGTTTATGTAGTCGCGCTCGGCAGCAGCCAGCTGCTCGTCGATGGCCGCACCCGAATAAGCCGTCGTGCTCAGATTCGGACAGCCGATGCTCGCGCAGTTCACGGCGTAGTGAATGCGATGATCTGCCCAGATCGGGCGGATGATGCGGTGCTCAATGTCATTGAGCGTAAGGGGTTCACCGGCGACTTCGAACAGTTTGTCATCCCAGGGTCCGATGGAGAGAAAACCCGCACCCATACGGAGAATGCTGCCCTTCTTCGGGTTGCGCAGCACCACCTCTACCGTGAGTGCGTTGTAGAGGTTGATCCAGTAGGCGAGCTGTTCGTCTTTGTTCAGGCCCCGTGGGTCAAGCGCCGCGAGCGACGCAAGGTAACCGTTCAGGGCCTCTCGATCGGCGCTTGTCACTGCGCTGTAGTTGACGAGATTCACGCCCGTAGCTGCGGGGCTGACATAGCTGTCGAGGAAGCGTTGCCAGGCACTGTGATCAACCGTTTGTGTGCTTGTTTTTTCGCTCGGCAGCCAGATGGCCCAGAGGTCGGCTTTGGGAACAGCCGCCGCGGGAATGGGTACCGCTGTGAGAGCGAGCACGAGCAAACCGGTGCTGAGGGCGAAGGGCGCTGGCCGCTTCCGGCGCAGAGAGCTCGGAGGCGCAGGCGCGTCGGTATCGCGGTTCTGTAAACCGTTTTCTGCTTCGTTTTGAGTTGGTTGTTTAGTCCCGGCCATCATGGGTCATGCCGTCTCCTTTCCGCCTTTCCTGTGATCGCGAGGTGGCTGGAAAGTTCGATGAACCTATTTCCCCGATTCCGGTCACAGGGTGCTGAGCACGAGCTAAGGGAGCCAATAAGAGAGCGATGGCCAGCATCAGCGTGATCGTTCCGGCGTTGAACGAACGGGAGCAGCTTCCCGCCAATCTCGAGGCCCTGACCAGGGATTCCGCCTTCTCGGAACTTATCGTTGTCGATGGGGGCAGCACCGATGGCACGCAGGATCTGGTGCTGGCGCAGGAACGAGTGCAGCTCCTCTCGGGCGAGCGTGGTCGCGGCAGGCAGATGAACGCCGGGGCAGCCGAAGCCAAAGGGGACTGGCTGCTCTTCCATCACGCCGACTCGCTGCTGCCCGCAGACGCTGGTGCAGCGATAGCCGCACTGCCCGATGAGGTCTGCTGGGGTGGTTTCCTGCACCGGTTTTCCCATGGCAACTGGAAGCTGTCTTTCATTTCAGCGCTGCACAACTTTCGCTGTCGGCGCACGGGCGTGATTTACGGAGATCAGTCCATGTTTGTGCGCAGGGACTTCTTCTGGTCCCTCGGCGGCTTTGCGGAGGAGGGTATCGAAGATCTGCTGTTCTCTGACGTTGCCCTCGAAAGAGCCCCTTCGCAGCTGCTCGATCTCGAAGTCACAACGGATTCCCGAAAGTTCAGACAGCTCGGGGAATTCCGCGCTCTGGCGCACGTTCTGTCCATCATCGTCCGCTATCAGCGGGAGCGTCGCATCGGCAATGAGCGGTTTTTCGAAAACTATCGCTGAGCGGATGTAACCAAATCCTCCGGCGCTCCGTACCTGTGATACCTGCAAAAAAAAGGAGGGATTACAGGTGCAACCACAGACTCAGAAGCGAGACAGCAAAACCCGCATCCTGCTTGGGATCGTGGGACTTATGGCTGGCCTCATGGTCGCCCAGGCCGCTAGCGCGAATGGCGCCTACTATCGAAAATACGAAGTCACCATCACCAACATTACCCGCGGACAGACCTTTACTCCGCTTCTCGTGGCAACCCACAGTCCCCGGGTCGGGCTTTTCGATCTGGGCGCTCCTGCTGGAGAGCCGCTCGAGATCCTTGCCGAGGATGGCAACACGGCTCCGCTGACGGAGGTGCTGCTAGGCGCCGGCTACGAGGTAGCGGATGTTGAGACGATTCCCGGTCTCCTGGGTCCCGGCGCCACCACCACCGTCGTGGTCGAAGCGACCCGCTTTCAGCGATATCTCAGCCTCGCCGCGATGTTGATTCCCACAAACGACACCTTTGTCGCTCTGGATACGGTGCCGTTGCCGTTCCGCAGTCGCAGCTATACGGCGATCGCCTACGACGCCGGCACCGAAGCGAACGATCAGAACTGCCTGAACATGCCAGGGCCGCGCTGCGGCGGCGAAGGCTTTTCCCCGGGACCAAACGAGGGGGACGAGGGTTATGTCTACGTCAGCAACGGTTTCCATGAGCTGCCCCCGGCAGCGGATGGAGAAGTGCTGGGACCGCAGGTTTATGACTGGCGGAACCCGGTGGCGAGAGTGACTGTCAGACGCATACGCTAACGGAGATGGGACGCGCGGTGGCACCGCCGCCGCGCGAGAGGTTTGGGCGAGAGGGATTCCGACGAAGCGCGTTGGTCCGAGTGGCTGATGCAGGCACAGCGAGGTGACGAGGCCGCCTACAGGGCGCTCCTCGATGAGCTTGCGCGCGCGATTCGGGGCTATCTTCTTGGCCGCTTCGGTCCTCTAGACAGTCTCGACGACTGCGTCCAGGAATCGCTCCTGGCCCTGCATGAAGCCCGGCACAGCTATGATGGCAGGCGCCCCTTCAAACCCTGGCTCTTCGCCATCGTCAGGAATCGCACAATTGATCAGCTACGTCGCTCGACGCGTCATGAGACGGGCCGCGAAGCTCTCGAAGACGTGCAACCCTTGAGCGAAGATGTTGCGGCTCCCATCGACACGGGCAGGCTCCTGGGATCACTCTCGAAAACCCTGCGCGATACGCTCATCCTGACGAAGATCATGGGCTACAGCACGCGCGAATGTGCCGATCGCCAGGGGATCTCTGAAAGCGTTGTAAAAGTGCGCGTGCATCGCGGGCTCAACAAGTTGAGGTCCCTCTGTGAAGGGGAGAAGGCGATCGAGCTCCTCTCCGAGAAAGAGACCGGCTAGCCGGGCAACGGATCAGGTGTGAAGGACAAAGAACTCATAGCAACTCTCGCAGCGGATTTGAAACCGGTCAGTCCCGCGGCGCCGGTCGGAGTCACGCTGCTGCTCTGGCTGCTGGTCAGCAGTCTGTATGTTGTTAGCTTAACCTTGCTGTTCGGCCCCTTCCGGCCTGGCGCTTTCTATGCGCTCGTTTACGTGCCGCGCTATGGCTTCGAACTGCTCCTTGGTGTTGGCGCTTTTGTTGCTTTTGCGCGGGTGGCGCTCGCGGAAGCGGTACCCGGTATCGACGTTCGCTGGTGGCGACGTATCGCCTGGGTGTTGTTAGCCGGCTGGCTGCTGCAGTTCCTGCTTGCCTTCAACTGGCCGATGCTCGAGCCGACCATGCTCGGGAAACGACTTCACTGCGCCTGGGAGTCCTACCTCTACAGTGTGCCGCCGCTGCTTTATCTCGTGCGCCTGCAGCGGCAACGATATCCCCTGCAGCCGCAGCGCGCCGTCTTTCACGCTGCCCTGGCGGCCGGCCTGCTGCCGGCCCTGATCATGCAGCTGGCCTGTATGTATGAACCGAGCCACGTGCTGCTCTTTCACGTGCTGCCGGTGGCGGGTCTCGGGGCGGTGGCGACCTTCGTGAGCTGGCTCTACTTTCGACGCAAGGGGCGCTGATTCAGTCGTCGCTGCCGACGGCACCCATCCAGGCGGCGCGCAGCTCGTTCAGAACAGCAAGCTTGGCCGCGCGATAGTACTCGCCGGTCCTGAGCTGATCCCCGAGTTCCAGATAAACGCCGGTGGCGGGTTCATAAGCCGGCCACTTCACCAGTCCCGTGCCGTTAGGGTCCCCGGTTGTCGCAAAATTCACCCAGTAGTCGACCATGGCGTCTGACAGGGCACGGTCCGTTGCATCAGCAGCCTCCGGTCGCAGGTTGCCGAAGGCGTAGTCGATTTCCATGCCGTGATGGGATCCCCAGGCGGGCAGGGTCTGCGAGCGTCGGGTAAACACATACTGGTAGGCCGGGGCGCGCAGCTGCGCATGGCCAACAAGCATGTCCTGGGTGCCCTGCACGAACCAGGTGTCCGTGATGAGTTGATTGCGCGCAGCCACGAGATCGCTGTCGCTGCCAGCCGGATAAAGCTTAAGCATCTCCTTCGGCATCTCTTGTGCCAGGGGTCCATAGAGTTCGCCCAGGCCAGTCTCGTAGGCCGTGACAGTGGCGAAGGGCAGGGCGTCGAGAAACATGGTGCCTTCGTCTGCATTGGTCCCTGCCATCAGCGGCACGTCCTGCTGTTTGCCGTTGAGGAAGCGCGCCGTTGAGCTGGCGGGCATGAACCAGCCGTCGATGGTTACCGCCACCGGGTAGCTGCTGTCGGTGCTCGCAAGGATCTCGTTTGCGGATAGGGCGCGCAGCTCCTTAAGGTCTGCGCCGTCCCCGGCGACCGACGCGGCCCAGTCTTCGCCAAGGCTTTCTGCGCTGGCCACCGTCGGCAGTGGCGCCTCGAGGCGGGCAAAGTTCGTTGGCGTTACCCAGGCGCTTTGAGCGATGGCGCGGTGGAAAAGCCCGTCGGCATGGGGTGATGCCATGAGGGCATTGACGCTGGTTCCGCCTGCGGACTCCCCGAAGATGGTGACGTTGTCCGGGTCCCCGCCGAAGGCGTCGATGTTGCGCTGTACCCACTCGAGGGCAGCAAGCTGGTCGAGCAAGCCGTAGTTACCAGACACCCCGTCGTTCGACTCGGCGGAAAGGGCTGGATGTGCGAGGAAGCCGAGGGGTCCAAGACGATAGTTGATCGATACAAGCACCACGCCGCGGCGAGCCAGGTGGGCGCCATCGTAGCCGCGCTGGTGTCCCCACCCGAGGGTCAGACCGCCTCCGTGAATCCAGACCATGACCGGCTTCCTGGCTTCAGCGCTTGCGGCCGTGGTCCAGACGTTGAGATACAGGCAGTCTTCTGAGAGCGGCGGTAGTGGTTCTCCCAGCATGTCCGCAAGGGTGGTGTCCTGGGGGCAGGCTGCGCTGAAGCGGTCGGCCGCCTGATCGCCTTCCCAGCTGGCTGGCAGCTGCGGCGGACGCCAGCGCAGTTCGCCGATGGGCGGTGCAGCGTAGGGAATACCGCGAAAGACGGCGACATTGCCCTGCTGTACGCCAACTACCCGACCGGTGTCCAGCTCGGCCGTCGGCGCCGTCGCGCTGTGGCCCGCGGCCGCCGCGAGCAGCG
>JBCDDI010000031.1:0-13879 GCA_039180365.1 Pseudomonadota bacterium | reverse complement strand
GTAGCCGTCCTGAGGCATGGGCGCCCGGTTCCAGGAGCCGCGCCAGGCGATGAAGGCGCCGCCCTGGTAGCGCTCCGGAAAAGCGTCGCCGGTGTAAAACACCAGGTCATTCGGCGCCCAGTGCGCCGGATAGGCGTGGAGGGGTGTCTGGAAGCGACCCGCTTCCGCTTGCTTCACACCATCACCGCCGTATTCCGGCGCCAGCATGCGCTTGCCGGTTTCCGGGTCCACGTAAGTAGACGGCCAGCCGTAGTCCGCGCCTTTTTCGGCCCGATGGAATTCTTCCGCCGGTTTCTCGGCGCTGTCGCGATCGTCGTAGAAATCGGGCCAGAGTGTTGAGAGCTGGTCGCGACCATGGATGGCGAAGTAGAGCGCCTGCTCTGCTTCGTTGTAATCGAGGGCGACAACATTCCGCGTGCCGGTGACGTAGCGCTCACCGTCAAGCTGATCCTGGCCAGCTTTCGCGGCGTCGAAGCGCCAGATGGCCGCCTGGCGTTCGAGCTGGGGGCATGGCGACTGACCCGGTGAACCCGGCGAGCGGTGTTTCGTCTGGCAGGCGTTAGACGGAGCGCCGACGTTCACGAACAGCTCTCCAGCATCGCTGACGGCGAGAGACTTGGTCGCGTGCGACCCCTGCCGCGGAAAGCCGCTCACCATAAGCTCAGGCTCCCCGGCAGGCATCAGCTGGTCGTCGAGCAGCACCCGGCTGACGCTGTTGTCGTCGGAGAAATAGAGATAGCCATCATGGATCTCGAGGCCGGTCTCAATGTCGAGTTTGCGCCGTTCTATGTCATCGGCTCGGCCATCGCCGTTGCTGTCGCGGAGCGCCACCAGCTCACCATCGCGACGGGAAACGAGCACAACGCCGTTGTCACGGATAACAATGTGCCGGGCCCGTTCGCCGATGCCCTCGTGGAAAACCTCGGCGCGGAAACCTTCAGAGAGGGTCAGTTCGGCGCCATCGGCAGCAAGCTTGCTAGAGATCAGGCTTACGCTCGCAAGCAGCAGAAAAGCCAAGGGGCTGGCAGCGCCAGCGGCATGCATGGGCATCAGGTGTCGTCCATCGCTTGTAACTGTGTGGGCCTCGCTTTGTAGCACGCTGGGTGGTCGTGTCCAGCACCTTGCCGGCCGCGGTCGGACGGCGCCGCGTTCCCGGGTGCTCGGCCTGGCTTAGTTGAAGTGCACCTCACCGTCGACCCAGGCGCGGATCAGATGGTGGGCAATGGCGATGGATCCCGGCACTTTCAGGTCCTCCGGGCCACCTGCTGCGCCCGCCAGGACCCGGGTCATGGCCTCGGTGACTTCGTCACGATGGAAGAAACGAACGTCGGCCATCTCCTCCGTGTCCATGTTGATTTCCCGGGTCAGAGCCTGGCCGTGGCAGCCGATCATGAGCGAAGACGGGAAGGGCCAGGGCTGGCTGGAGTGATAACTCACGGCCCCAACCTCGATACCGGCTTCCTCCATCACCTCCCGGCGAACGGCGGCCTCGATGCTTTCGCCCTGGTCGATAAAGCCGGCGAGGGCCGAGTACATGCCCGTGCGGGCCAGGCGGCCGGCAGATTGGCCGAGCAGACATTGGTCGCCATCGACGATGAGCATGATGGCGACCGGATCTGTGCGGGGAAAGTGATCCGCTCCGCAGTCGTTGCAGCGGCGCACGTGACCGCCCTTGAATTGAGTTGTGCGACCGCCGCAGACGCTGCAGAAGCCGTGACGATGGTGCCAGTCCACCTGCGAGCGTGCCTGCGCAAGGATGCCCGACTCGGCGTTGGGCAGACCCATGGCGGCGCGCCTCGCATCATCGAACTGCCAGGGTGCCGTCAGGTTCAGCTCGTGCATGGGATCGTGGACGCGGGAGACATCCAGAGCGAAGTGCGGCGTTTCGTCCATGATGCCAAGGAAGATCGGCGGCACCTCCACCCCCAGAGCATTGACGTCGCGACCCTCAAGCCAACCGAGGCGCGGCCCCGCCTCACCGGCGATGGTCAGCACGTTCAGGTTCCAGAGCAGCAGATAGCGGCTGTCATGCGCGGCTGCCGCATCGGCGAGCCAGCTTTCATCGCGACGCTTCGCATCGGCCCTGTCCAGAGGGTTGCCGGCGAAGGTGTGCAGCACCCGGTCGAGGGACTCGCTGGGAACGGCCACGAGCCTTAAAAGACCTCGCCGGCATCCCGGCGACGCTGCATGGCTTCCAGATCCGTTTTCGCCAGGGTGCCCCGGGCCAGAATCTGTTCGACCCGGTCCCTGACCATGTCGTCCCAGGCGGGATGCGGCAGGATGTAGAAGTTTCCGGCAGACATCGCCTCGAAAACAGTCTCCGCAACTTCAGCCGGTGCCTTACCCCGCGACAGCATGTCGTTCATGACGGCGGCCACCATCGCGCGAGCTTCTGCGGAGGCACCCTTGCCGGCGAGATCTTCAGGCCGATTCCTTTCAGCGTCGCCAATATTTGTGTTCACGAAACCCGGGCAGAGCACGGCGGCTCTGATGTTGGCGCCGCGCTCCTCAAAGTCCCGCTGCAGTCCTTCCGTGAGGGCCAGTACCCCGTGCTTGCTCACACCGTAGGTGCCACCCCCCGGGAGTACGCCGGCGAGAGAGGCGGTGTTGACGATGTAGGATTCCTCGCCGTGGTCGAGCATGTGCGGGATGAAGGCCCGGAGTCCGTAGAGCACGCCATAGAAATTGACGCCCATGACCCAGTCCCATTCCTGATCGGGCAGCTCCCAGACACCTTTGCCAACGGTCGCCGAGCTGGCGACACCGGCGTTGTTGCAGAGGACGTGGACTTTCCCGAACTCCCCGATGGCACGTTCGGCGAGTTCCTGCACAGCTTCCTCGACCATGATGTTGGCAGGAACACCGATGGCGCGAACCTGGCGCTCTTCGATCTTCTTCACAGCAGCTTCGAGGGCTTTCTCTTCAATGTCCGCAAGGACCACGTTCATGCGGGCGCTCGCCGCCCGCTCGGCAAGGGCCAGGCCGATGCCGCTGGCGGCCCCGGTAATGACGGCGGTTTTTCCTTCAAAGTCCTGCATATCTCTCTCTGCCTTTTGGCCAGCTGCTTACAGCTGACGGTTTCTGCACCCGATCGGAGGCGTGCAGCGTTGAGCCCTAGAAGAGTTTCTTTACCGGGATGGTGATCGTCAGCGTCTCCACATCGAGCTGGAACGCGGCGTCTTCGTATTTTGGCGGACCGAAGCGCGCCTTGGCGTCGTTCGAAGTGCCGATCGGTTCCTTGGGAATGCGGAACATGCCCGTGTCGAGCCGGTCGTTGCCATTGCGATCGTGGTAAACGGAGATGGCATATTCGCCGTAGGGCAGATCGGCGAATTCGATGCTTGCCTGGCCATCTTCTATAGGTACGAAGCCCGCGTGAAGCGCATTGTCTTCAAGCCAGTCTTCCGGGCCCGACCACATGGCGTAAACGATGCTGCCTTCATCGGATTGCATGCCGGTCAGCTCCACCAGCAGGCGTCCGGATTGCTGCGCGGCGAGGGGCTGCGCCAGCAGACTCGTGATGCTCAGTAAACCGGTGATCAGTACAACGCGCATGCGGTTGCGCAACGCGAAATGGTTTTCCGGAGTCCTCGGGCTGATCATCGGCACAAGGTAGCATGAAGGCGTGGACAGCACATGAATCGCCGCGCGTAGCCGCAGGGATGACGCCTGGCTAGGATGCGCGTTCTAGCGCGCACGAACTGTCCACAGTTGGAGGCTCCTGCATGATCGAAAGGTTCACCCCGCTAATCAGCAACATCGGTTTCGCCGTGGAAGCCTTTGGCGTGCTCGTCATCGTCCTCGGCATCCTCCAGGCCATTGCCGTCTATGGGGTGCGCTACCTGCGGCGTCGCTCTGAAGCAGCCGTCTATTCGGGTTTACGCCGGGATATCGGTCGTTCGCTGATGATGGGCCTCGAATTTCTCGTCGCCTGGGACATTATCCGCACCGTGGTGATTGCCCACTCGATCAGCGACGTCGCCGCGCTCGGCCTGCTGGTGGTGATCAGAACGGTGCTGGTGTTCACCATTCATCTGGAGGTGGAAGGACGATGGCCCTGGCAACAGAGCGACCAGCGCGAACAGAGCAGCGGCAGCTAGTTCAGGCGATCTGAGTCGGTGTTTTCGCGATGCGGGCGATTTTCCGGCATTCGTCGGAGCAGAAGCGGGCACCGGCGTAGGGGATGAACCAGTCGCCGCAGGCCGGGCAGGTTTTGATGTCCGGTTCCCTGCTTTGCAGTTCACCGCGGCGGCGCTGCTCAAGGAGCTCGGAGATCTCCGTGTTCTCCTTCACCAGCGCACGGAACTCGGCATCACTGATGTCGAGGAGTTCCATGACCAGGCTCACGGAGAAGCGCGGTGAGCGCAGGAGCAGGGCGGCGGCAGATTCCTGAAGGGGGTCCATAACTGGCTATGATGGCATAAAGCTCCGTGAGGGAAACGACAACGTGATCACAGTTGCCAGCCCGCTGCGAGCGCCCAAGCTGCTCATCGACTGCGATCCGGGCCTCGACGACGCCCTGGCCATAATGCTGGCCCAGGCGACCGGTGAGCTCGTTGGCATCACGACCGTGAGCGGCAACGCGTCGCTTGAGGCAGTAACGGACAACGCGCTGGCGCTGCTTTCACTCCTGGATCAGGACGTACCGGTTCATGCCGGGGCCGCCGGACCGCTGCAAATGCCTGCCGATGGCCGGGTGCCTGACGCGACGCACGTGCATGGCGCCCGAGGCCTCGGAGACGTGGCGCTACCGGCCCACAGGCGCCGTGTTGCGTCGAACGACGCCGTGGGCTTTCTTCTGGAGTCTGCCCGGCAACATTCTGATCTGAATGTGATTGCCATTGGCCCCCTGACGAACCTGGCCCGCGCCGTGGAGGCAGACGCGACCTTCGCGGGCCGGCTCGGCTGTCTGTCGATCATGGGCGGCAGTACCGGCGGTGGCAATGTGACGGCTACCGCCGAGTTTAATATCTGGGCAGACCCGGAAGCGGGGGACATTGTCTTCCGCTCCGGTGCGCCAATTCGGCTCGCCGGACTGAATCTGACCCATCAGCTGAAGACTTCCGCGGCGTTTCGCTCAGCCGTCGCCGCTATCGATACGGCTCAGGCCCGGGTGGCCCTCGCGATCATCGACTATCTGCACGGACGTATGCTTGAGCTTACCGGTGAAGCTGCGGCTGCGCTTCACGATCCCTGTGCGGTGCTGGCGGTAACCCATCCGGAGCTTATCAATTCGGAAGACCTGCCCGTGGCCGTTGCCCTTGATGGAGCGCTCACCCGGGGGATGACGGTAATCGATCAGCGCTGGGCCGGTCGACGCCTCGAGCCGCGGCTGGCGGTGGGTCAGGGCATCGACGCGGACGCGGCCCTTACGGTGATGCTCGACGCGCTGCGGCCCGCGAGTGCAAGGTCACGCTGAGTCTGGCCCGCGGTACTGCCGCGGGGTTGTCCAAAGTCCTTTGCGTCAGCTCAGCTCAACGGTCAGCGCGTCGGCGGCGAACTCCCTGATCAGCTTGTAGTTGGCCTTGCCGTTTGGCGCGCGCTCCAGATCGTCTTTCGCGAGAATGCGTTTCGGCAGCTTGTAGCCCGCCAGGGTTTTTCGCGTGAAGTCCCGGAGGGCAATCTCGTCGAGCTCATAGCCATCGTGCAGGGCGACAACGGCGTTCACGGACTGGCCCCACTTGTCGTCCGGCAGCCCGACCACGAGCGCATCGGCCACAGACTCGTGATCCTTCAGCGCTTCCTCCACCTCTTCCGGATAAACCTTCTCGCCCCCGGTGTTGATGCAGTTGCTGCCGCGGCCGAGCAGGGTCAATGATCCATCGGCTTCCACCCGGACCCAGTCCCCGGGAATGGAGTAGCGCACGCCGTCGATCACCGGGAAAGTGCGGGCCGTTTTCTCGTCGTCTTTGTAGTAGCCGACCGGCAGAAATCCGGTGACGCCAACCATACCGGACTCGCCCACGCCGACTTCCCGGTGCTCCTCATCGAAAACTTTGCAGCTGGGACCGAGGGTGAACTTGGCAACTTCGATGACTTCGTCTTTGGTCATGACCGAAGCGCCGAGACCAATTGCCTCCGAAGATGAGAAGGCGTCCGCGAGCAGCAGATTCTCGTTGTGCCGCAGCAGGCCGGCCTTGATGTCCCGCGTCCACATGACCCCGGAGGAGTTGATGCTGCCGAGGGTGGCAATGTTGTACTTGCCGGGATTGGCATCGAGGACTTCAACCATCGGGCGGGCAAAGGCGTCGCCGACGATGGTGGTGCCTGTAACGCCGTGTCGATCGATGGCCGCAAGGGCCTCGTCAGCGTCGAAGCTGCGACCCTGAAGCGTGACGCAGGTGCCGGCATGCATCATGGCGCCAATGGCCGAGAGGAGGCCGGTGCCATGCATGATGGGCGGCAGGGGCAGGTTCACGGGCGGCTGCTCCTCGGCGAGGCGCTCGATGTAAGCGGCGAGATCCGGAGAAGGCGGCAGCCCGAGGCGCGGATTACCGCCGGCGCCGGTCACGCACCAGAGATCCTGGTGGCGCCACATGACGCCTTTCGGCATGCCGGTGGTTCCGCCGGTGTAGAGAAACAGCAGGTCCTCCGGGGAGCGCTCAAGGGCCAGGGGCTTGCCGTCGCTGCCTGGAACGCCGTCGCCGCTGGCGACCAGGTAGTCATAGCGGATGACGTCGTCGCTGGCGGCGTAACCGTCGTCTACCTCAATCCACTGAGTAACCCCCGGCAGCTCGGCGCGGATTTCCGCCACCCGCGGGGCAAATTCGGCGCCGTAAATCACAACCGTGGCGTCTGAATTGTCGAGCAGATAGATCAGCTCATGGGCCACGTAGCGGTAATTGACGTTCACGTGCGTGAGCCGCGCTTTGAAACCGGCGGCGATGCCTTCGCCGTATTCAGGGCAGTTGCGCAGGTAGAAGGCAATCTTGTCCCCGGGTGCCGCCCCACCGGCCAGGAGTGCCCGAGCGAGGTTGTTGCTGCGCCGGGTGAAGGCTTCCCAGTGGATCACCCGGTCGCCGTGAATGAAAGCCGGCCGGTCTCCGGGCACCACCTTGTCGATGGCGTCGAGAATGTCTCCGTAGTTCCAGGGGTAATCGCTCATGAGCCGCTGTCTCTCCCGTCAGCGTGAATAGAAACCGAACGGGAGAAAATACAACGAGTTGCGAGGTGGCACCAGATTCATGCTGAGGCCGGTCAGGAGGGTCGAGGTATGATCTTAGGCGGTGCAGGGCAAGCGCAGGTCAGGAGGAGGGCTCATGGGGTTGCAACTATCGGTCAGCGAAGGGGAGTGGCGGGCAAGAGAAGATCTCGCCGCCTTTCTGCGCCTCGTAGCCAGCTACGGCTGGGACGATCTGCTCCTCGCGCATATCTCCTGCCGCGTGCCCGGGGAGGAAGCCTACCTGGTGAACCCCTACGGGTTGCTGTTTGAGGAGGTCAGCGCCTCTGATCTCCTTAAGGTGGATTACCACGGGCAGAAACTCCTCGACAGCCCCTTTGAGATTTCGCCGGAAGCGAATGTGATTCACGGTGCGCTCCTGAAGGCCCGGCCGGACGTAAACTGCGTGGCGCACGTGCATACGGTAGCCGGTACGGCCATTGCCAGTCGCCCGGACGGGCTCAGGAATGTGTCTCAGCAGTCGATGCTGGTCTGCGCTTCGCTCGCCTATCACGATTACGAAGGCGTTGTCCTTGATCCGGCGGAAGCGCCACGTCTTGCGGAAGATCTCGGTGATGCCCGGCATATGATTCTGCGTAACCACGGGCTGCTGACGGTCGGGGCGACGGTGTCGCAGGCCTTTCAGGCGCTCTACAACCTGGAGCGCGCCTGTGAGATGCAGTTGGCGGCGGAGGCGGGGAACGCGCCGTTGATCCCCATCAGCGATGCCATCATGGAAAAAACCAAGGCGATGTTTGCGGCTGCCGCAGAAAGCAACACAACCCCGGACCGCGATCTGCTCTGGGAGGCGCTGCTCCGGCGCCTCGACCGGAGGCAGCCGGATTTCAGAGACTGACTTCGGGGACCGCGGGTTACTGGGTCGCCGGCATCACCGTGCCGCCGGCGAGGGGGAAGCCGGAGAGCGCTTCAGTTGCGACGGCGTTCAGCATCTCCTGCTGATTCTGACGATCCGACTCCGAGATGCGCTTCTGCGCGACTCCGTGGAAGGCGGGCGTTTTGCTTTCAACGTCGAAGACGTCCACGGCAAGTTGACCCTCCGTGTACTGGCGCACGCGGGTTTCCGTGCCGTAGTTGTAGCCGTAGTAATACCCCCGCCGCGAATAACCTGTCTGGAAGCTGGATGGGTAGGTATCCACCTTGACCTGGTCCCGGGAGCCGACCGTGAAGCCTATGGCCATGCTGGCGTCTTCCGGATCGGAGACTTCGTTGTAGCCCTTCGCGTTCATGGCGATGCGGATCGATTCCATGAGGCGCCCCTGGAGCATCGGATTCACCGCGCCCTGGGCCTGGCTCACAGACATGGGATTTTCGCTGATGAAGGCGTAGGTCTTGTAGCTCCGGAAATCGATCTGCTTGTTGTAGTCGTAGGTGCTTTCGATAGACGAGCTGCTCGAGCACGCCGTCTGCAGGGCGAAGATGGCGGTCAGGCAGAGACCGGCAATGAGGCGTTGGGACATGAGGTCCTTCCTTCCATGGTGAAATGGTGGGAGCGGATCTTAGCCCAGCGTGGCGCTGGCGGGTATCTGCTTCCCGCCAGGGTCAGACGTAGTGGCCCTCAGTCCCTGGACCTGGTTTCAACTCCGCTGGCCGCTGCTCGACGCCAGCAGGCTGAAGAACTGGCGTCGGGTTTTGGGCCCGTAGGTGGCGAAGTGGGGGCTTGGATCCTGCCGATAGTCGGATCTCGCCGTGGCGAGGGCATCACGGCCGGAATGCCGCTGCACCTCGTCGGCGCTGATGCCATAGGGCACCGTGGCGTTCAGCCCGAAGATCTTGGCTTTCAGGGCCGGCGTCAGCGCGGGATAGCCGTGGGCTTCCTGCAGGGCCTCGGAGATCTCAAAGGTGCGGAAGGCCTGAATCTGATCCTGGGGTGAGCCATACCAGATGGAATCGGTGCCCCAGAGCACGTTGTCTTCGCCGCAGACTTTCAGCAGCTTGCCGAGCACGTGGGCAGCATCTTCCGGTTCCCGCATGAGAAAGCGCCAGGTGCTGCCGAGCTCGGCGTAGACGTTGCTGTTCGGCGCCACGTCATGATCGAGCAGCGATTTAACAAGAGTATCCACGCCATCGTCGGCGCCGGCGTAAGCGGTTTCCGTCTGGCCGGCCACGTAGCCGGAGTGGTAAACGATGAAAGAGACGTCCGGGAACTGCCTGGCCACGGCGCCGATGTCCTTACACTTGCTGTGTTCGTAGGAGTTCCGGCCAAGAGGCAGACCCTTGTGTATGCAGATCACCTTTACGCCGAGCGCCCGGGCTCGCTCGATGAAAGCCAGGCCCACGTCGTCGGAGAGATAGTAGCCGCGACCCTCAGGGCCGAACTGTGTGTAGGTCTTCCAGGCAGAGATGTTCCAGTCTGAGGCCAGCGCTTCCATGCGCTCCAGGTCGCCGGACTGGTTCGGATTCACGCGCCCGTGGAGCAGCAGGCGTTTGCTGCCTTCAAGCTCGTTAACAATCTGCCGGGTTGCATCGGCCGCCTCGATGGTCACCGGTTCAGCGTCCGGCGTGGATGGCACCATGGAGAGCACCATGAGGTCCGTGTCTGAGTCGAGGAACACGTCTTTGACGAACTCCTGTGGCCCAAGACATTGCAGATAGGAGGTTGGATCACCCTCGACCGCGAGATCGCAGTCGGCTTTCGGCATGCCCGAGAAGGGACGAGCGAACTGGGGAATCTGCTCAAGCCAGCTGCCGTTAGGGTCTACGTAGTGGCCTTGCACGTCGAAAATGAACTCGTTGCCGCCAACGGATGCCTGGGCAAGCTGGTCATCGAAGGCGGCGTCAGCAGGCACCTTGAAGAAGCCGCCGGTTTTACCGGCAGCGGCGTTGGCCTGATTCATGGCCAGGAGCGTCGTCGCCGCTCCTGCACTCGAGATCAGAAACTGGCGGCGGCTGCGCCCGGTGCGGCGGGCATTCGTCGTCGCCTGCTCGAGGGCCACCCGGTTGCCGAGTCGGTTGGCGCGGGTCAGAGGGACTGGCAGGAATTCGCCGTTGCTGGTCGTGTCGATCTTGATCGGCAGACGCAGGCCATCCGGATCATCCAGAGTGTTGCGACTCATGAGTGTTCCCCGCTGGTGCTTGTTTCCCCAGGCGGGAGTATGCCCCAGGTGGCAGCTCGGGACCCGCTGGATCTCCCGGGGAGAAGGGCTTAAGGCTGCGGAGCACCGACGTGGCGGACTTCAGATCAGGCTAGCGAGCGCTGTGCCGATGTCCGGGTAGTCGAACTTGGAATGGTCTAGGCGTTTGGAAACCGCCTGCTGACCGTCGCAGACGAGGGTCGCCTGTTCACCGAGCATCGCCGTGAGAACGAAGCGCGGCGTGAACATCCAGCTCGGGCGCCCGAGGGCTTTGCCTGCCGCTTCGGCGAACTCGCTGTTGCGCACCGGGTTCGGTGCGACGACGTTGTAGACGCCGCTCGCCGCCGCGTCGTCAATAAAACCGGCCAGAATTGCGGTGGCGTCATGGAGGTGAATCCAGGACAGCCACTGCGTGCCTTTAGCGATGGGGCCGCCAACGAAGAGCTTAAACGGCAGGAGCATCTGGCTGAGGGCGCCGCCGCCTTGCCCGAGGACAACGCCGAGCCGCGCCGTTACCGCGCGAACGTTGCCTGGGAGTGCCGTAAGCGGTGCTTCCCACTGCCGCGCGAGATCGGCCAGGAAGTCGCCGCCGGTACCGCTCTCTTCATCCACAGCCTTGTTGCCGATGCCGTAAAAACCGACGCCGGAAGCCTGGATGAAGACGGCGGGCGGTGCCTCCGCTGCCGCACAGGCAGCAACCAGCCGCTCTGTGGGAACAACCCGCGATGCAATGAGCTGCG
Source organism: Pseudomonadota bacterium (assembly GCA_039180365.1). Taxonomy (GTDB): domain Bacteria; phylum Pseudomonadota; class Gammaproteobacteria; order Pseudomonadales; family Azotimanducaceae; genus SZUA-309. The sequence continues at coordinate 2,888 of JBCDDI010000031.1, read as the reverse complement.
CCTTCCGGGCTTCGGTCCAGCGTGGGCCGCCGATGCTCTCACCGCAGAGATTGATAACCGCCTGGGATCCGCTGACCAGCTCCCCCAGTGCAGCGCTGGCGTCGCCCTGATCCGGCTGCCAGTGCTCGAAGCTGATGGGCCCCACGGGCGGGCGGGGATTGCCTCGGGTCAGGATCACGACGTCGTAGTCGTTGCCGCCGAGGATGGCGGCGAGGCGCCGTCCGAGGAATCCGGAACCGCCGGCAAGGACAACGCGGGGCCTTGTCGTCTCGGACGTGGCGGCCGGTGTGGGGTTATCGGTCATGGCTGGAGCCTCCCCCGGCGCTCATGAAGGTGCTGTGAAGGATGGCTGGCCAGGGTGCCAGTGAGAGTGCCAGCGGGGATGAATGATCGGCAACCTTCCCTTAGGATTCGACGCTTTTTTGAGGCCGAGTCCGTCGGCAGCCGCTGTGAGGTATCCATGAGTCCCGGTTTGAAGGAACTGCTCGAACTGCTCGCTCTCGAGCGCATCGACAAGCACCTGTTCCGCGCCCATCACCCGAAAGATCGTGAACATCGTCTTTATGGGGGGCAGATCATGGCCCAGGCCCTGCGCGCGGCGGCCTATACGGTGCCGGAAGAGCGCGCGGTGCATTCACTGCACGGCTACTTTCTGCGCCCGGGGGATCCGAAGGTGCCTGCCCTGATTGATGTGGAGCCTATCCGCGACGGCCGTTCTTTCAGCACGCGGCGGGTGGTGGTGATCCAGCATGGCCAGGCCATTTTCAATATGGATGCGTCCTTCCAGGTCGCTGAGCCAGGCCTCGCGCATCAGCTGCCGATGCCATCCCGTGAACCGCCGACGGACGACATGGTGCCCGCAGAGATGCGGACCTGGACCTTTCTCGGCTGGCGCCACGACCATAAACGCCTGAGCTCCAGCGAGGCGCAGCCACCGGCACAGGATCTCTGGTTCAAAGCTAATGGGACCCTCCCTGACGATCCCATCGTGCATGCCTGTCTTGCAGTCTTCGAATCGGACAACGCGCTCCTCGGTACGGCCCGGCTGCCGCATCGGGATGTGATGGTGCGTGAGCAAATGCAGATGGCGAGTCTTGATCACGCCATGTGGTTTCATGCGCCGGCCGTTCAAAGCTGGCGCGCGGATGAGTGGCTGCTCTACAGCCTCGATGCGCCTTCGTCTTCTCAGGCCCGCGGCTATAACCGCGGCATGATCTTCGCGGCGGATGGGCAGCTGGTGGCGACGACCATGCAGGAAGGACTGATGCGTCAGCGTTGAGGCCGGCGGCCCTTCGGGCGCGTTTTTTTCGGCGCCTTGCCTGCCGGTGATTTACCCGGCTCCCCGGCACGGCTGCGCGCTTTGGGTTCTACTCCAGCGGTTTTTCGGGGTCTGCGCTCGCGGTTGAAATCAGCGGATTCGTCCCGGTTGTGCTGGGTGCGAAAGGTTTTCCCTGAACGTTTTTGTGGGCTGCTATCAGGCGCTGGTCGGCGACCGCTGCCGCGGCGGCGTCCTTCGCCGGTTCCACCGGTTCCTCGCGGTTGAAAGCTGGGTACAAGATGCCGCTTACCATTGCCGATGAGGTCGGCGCGGCCCATGGCCTTCAGCGCTTCCCGGAGCACGGGCCAGTTTTCCGGATCGTGATAGCGGAGGAAGGCCTTGTGCAGCCGCCGCTGCCGCAGACCTTTCGGGACAACAACGGCCTCGCTGCCGGCGCTGATCTTTTTTAAGGGGTTTTTGCCGCTGTGGTACATGGCCGTTGCCGTGGCCATGGGCGACGGCAGGAAAGCCTGCACCTGATCGGCCCGGAAGCCGTTGGCCTTCAGCCAAAGCGCAAGCTCCAGCATGTCTTCGTCCGTGGTCCCAGGATGGGCGGCGATGAAGTACGGGATCAGGTACTGCTCTTTGCCGGCTTCTTCCGAGAAGCGGTCGAACATTTCTTTGAAGCGATGATAGCTGTCCATACCCGGCTTCAGCATCTTCGACAGCGGCCCTTCAGAGAGGGCTTCCGGGGCAATCTTCAGGTAGCCGCCCGTGTGGTGCTGCGCGAGTTCGCGGACGTATTCCGGGGACTCGACGGCCAGGTCGTAGCGCACGCCGGAAGCGATAAGCACCTTCTTGATCCCCGGCAGCTCCCGGGCTTTCTGATAAAGGCGCACAAGCGGTGAGTGGTCGGTATTCAGGTTCGGGCAGATGCCCGGGTAAACACAGCTGGGTCGCCGGCACGCGGCTTCGATTTCCCGATCTTTGCAGGCCAGGCGGTACATGTTCGCGGTGGGCCCGCCGAGATCTGAGATCACGCCCGTGAAGCCCGGCACTTCATCGCGGATCGTTTCTATCTCTTTCAGGATGGAGGCTTCCGAGCGGCTCTGAATGATCCGCCCTTCGTGCTCGGTGATGGAGCAGAAGGTGCAGCCGCCAAAGCAGCCCCGTTGGATTGCAATCGAGAAGCGGATCATCTCGTAGGCGGGAATGCGCGCGTCGCCGTAGCTTGGATGCGGCTGGCGCGTGTAGGGCAGCTCATAAAGCCGATCCATTTCTTTCGTCGCGAGGGGCAGCGGCGGCGGATTCAGCCAGACGTCCCGGTCGCCGTGGCGCTGTACGAGGGCCCGGGCGTTGCCGGGATTGCTCTCCGTATGCAGGATGCGCGAGGCATGGGCGTAGAGCACAGGATCGTCGCGCACAGCTTCGAAGGCCGGCAGGCGGATGACGCTGCGATGCCGGTCTTCGGCTTTCACGTCCCGAACGAAGCGCACGATCTGAACTTCGTCGGCTGTCTTGTCAGATGCCTTGTTAGATGTCTTGTCGGATGACGCCGTCGCCTTAGCTGAGGCGCCGCCGCCGGCCGCAGAGTCGGTGACACCCTCCATGGCGTAGGGGTCTTCCGGCG
>JBCDDI010000030.1:0-14292 GCA_039180365.1 Pseudomonadota bacterium | reverse complement strand
GCGTAATCGGCGGGGGCTGGCTGTGGCTCGAGCGAAAGCGGGCACTGTCCGGCTGTGTCTGCCGCCGGGATTACATCGACCGCCCCCTGCAGCGCGGCTGCGGCGCCTTTTACGCTGCCGCGATAGCGCAGAGTCCAGCCGTCTGTATCGATCACAATGGCTTCTCCGGCGTGGGTGAAGCCGAGGGAGCGGCTGATTGCCTGCGCACGATCCTCGAGGATCGGGGTTGCAACGCCTGCCGCTGTGTCCAGGGCCGTCGCATCGTCAACCGGATTCAGGAGCCAGAGGCGCAGCGCCGGGTCTTCCGCGGCCAGAGCAGCAAGTTGAGCGAGGTCGTCCGCCATGGCCTTGCAGTCCAGGCGATGAGCCACGATGACCACTGTGGTTGCGTCGCGCTGATAGTAGAGCTCCCGGGCCTGGCCCTGATGGTCGAGGAGCAGGAAGTTGTCGATCCGCTCGCTGCCTGCATTGCCAGTGCCAACAGCGCCGCTCGCCGCGTTGATCGTGCCGATAAAGAGGCCGGCGGTCATGACAATCCAGCGCAGGAGTGTGGGCGCTTTTCTGCGTGCCCCGCGCGGCCCACACGGCTTGCGGCTGCGAGAGCGCGCGGCGGCCGTCAGCGCTGGCATCCGGGAACGTTCATAGGAAGATGCATGCGGCATGGTTCACCCCGTTGTGCTGACCCTGACCATAGCGCGTCGGGGACCTGGACTCTATGACCCGATCCACTCTGTCGGCGATCCCGGCGCGGATCGGGTAGAGTAGCGCGGTTTTTTCCGGCGAGCCGGCGAAGGAGCCAGCCCATGAGGCCCTATCGGGACGAAATCGAAGCCCTCGAGCAGAACGGCATCACCAAAGTCGCTTTCAAGCGCATGGACGATCCGGCCGTGATCCCGCTCTGGTTCGGAGAGGGAGATACGGTCACGCCGGCCTTCATCCGCGAAGCGGCAAAGGCCGCCCTCGACGACGGCAATACCTTTTACTGCCATACCCGTGGCCGGCCGGAGCTGCGTCAGGCGCTGAAGCGCTACCTGGATGATCTCTACGGCATCGATCTCGACGAGCGGCGCATCACCGTACCCGGTTCGGCCATGCTTGGCGTCACCATTGCCGCGCAGATGGCGCTTACCACCGGCTCCCACGGGCTGATCGTTGGGCCCGTATGGCCGAACATCGATTCCGTGTTCCGGATCACCGGTGCCGAGGTGAGTTACGTCCGGCAGCGGCTGACGGAAAACGGCTGGCAGCTGACCGCGGAGGAGATCATCGATGCCGTGCGGCCCGAGACCCGGGCCATCTTCGTGAATTCACCGTGTAACCCGACGGGCTGGGTCATGTCCTCGACGGAGCAGGAGAAGCTGCTCGCCTTCGCCCGATCAGCGGGCGTGCTCATCATTGCCGACGAGGTGTATCACCGGACGGTGTTCGACGGCCCGGTGGCGCCGAGCTTCATGACCATTGCCCGGGACGACGATCCTGTCGTGATTGTGAATGGTTTCTCGAAAGCCTGGGCCATGACCGGCTGGCGCATTGGCTGGGTGGTCACACCGGCCGCCTACGACGTGCACTGGACGGCCCTTTCCGAGTGCTTTAACACAACAACTAACGTATTTGCCCAGCTCGGTGCGGTGGCCGCCCTTGAGGAGGGTGAAGACTTTGTTGCCGAACAGCAGGCCCAGTTTGCTCGCGGTCGCGAGCTAGTCGATGCCGCCTTTGCCGGTCACCCGCTCATCGACTACGTATCCCCCGCCGGTGCCTTCTATGCTTTTCCGCGCCTCCCCGGCTGCACGGACAGCATGGCTTTTGCGGAAGGACTCCTCGCCGAGGAAGACGTCGGCACGGCACCCGGCTACACCTTCGGACCCGGCAACGATGCCCATTTCCGCATCTGTTTCGCCCAGAGCCACGATCGGCTCGAAGAAGGTCTGGGGCGCATCGTTAGCTACGTGGAACGACACTATGGTTAGGGGGCATTGCTCCCGGGTGTTGCTTCCAGGTCGTGCCAGAGCAGGGTGCCCCCGGCCACGGCCACTGGGATCAGCAGGAAGTTCAGAAAGGGGATAGCCAGCGCACCCGTTGCGCAGGCGCCGAAAGCGAGGGACGCGCCGCGATTGCCTTTCAGACGGGTGAGCGTGTCCTGAAAGGGCTGCTGGCGGTTTTCTGTCGGGTAGTCGGCAAACTGCACCGCCAGGGTCCAGGCGCCAAAGAGCAGCCAGATGGCAGGGGCTGCGAGATTGATCACCGGTATCAGCGTCAGGATGAACACGCCCAGTAAGCGGGGCAGGTGGTAGAGGATCTTGCGGCCCTCACGACCGATGGTTGTGGTGAGATCGGACCAGAGGCTCGTGTCCGTCTGTGGGGCGTTGCCGTAGCGCTCCCGCTCCAGCGCCAGCGACAAAGCGCCAAGAAAGGGGCTTGCGAGCAGCACGGCGATGAGTCCGAAGAGCCAGGCGCCGGCCAGGATGCCGATGAGATAGATCAGCGGCACGAGAAGCACGTCGAGCCAGCTCAGCCAGTCCGGCAAGCCTTCGATCCAACCTCGGGAGGTATCCGTCAGGTAGCCGAGGGTGAAGTAAAGGCCGGTGCCGCAAACGAGAAAACTGAGCAGCACGGGCAGCCAAACATAGTGGCGCAGGGCCGGATGCCGCACGACGCTGAAGCCTTCGACGAAGGCCTGGATCCCGACAGCGGGGTTCATGCGACCGCTCGATTGATGGCCGTGGCCAGCGTATCCGCCATCACGGCCACGTGCTCGTCCTCGATGATGAAGGGCGGTCCCATGCAGACCACGTCCCGGTAGTCGCCGGTGCCGCCGCCGTAGAAAAAGACGCCCTCTTTCAGCCCTTCCGCAACGATACGGCCGCTGATGCCATCCGCTTCCGGGAAGGGCTCGAGGCTGTCCCGATCGGCGACAATTTCCACAGCCTGAAGCAGACCGCGGCCTCGCACCTCGGCAACGTGCGGGTGCTGGCCCAGTCGGTCGCGCAGGGCATTCTGCAGTTTCTCACCCATGAGCGCCGCGCGTTCTACGAGGTTTTCTTCCGTCAGGATATTCAGCACTTCGGCAGCCGCGGCGCAGGCCGCAGGGTGCGCGCCAAAAGTATGGAACATGACGTTCATTTCCGCCTCGCGGATTGCTTCACCGATGGCGGTGGAGGCAAAGACGCCGCCGAGCGGTGCGTAGCCCCCGGCGAGTCCTTTGCCGCCCACCAGGATGTCCGGCTCGAAGTCCCAGTGCTGATAGCCGAAGGGTTTGCCCGTTCGCCCGAAACCGGTCATCACCTCGTCCACGATCAGCAGCACGCCGTAGCGATCGCAGATGGCCCGGACGGCGGGCCAGTAGTCGTCCGGCGGTACCAGGGCGCCGCCGGAGGAACCGGTGATTGGTTCTGCGAGGAATGCGGCAACCCGCTCCGGACCCGCGGCCTCGATGGCCTCCGCCACGGTGTTGGCATACCACTGACCTGCTTCCGTGGCATTCACGCCCTCCGGCAGGCGCAGCCTGTTCGGCGTTGGCACCACCGGGTGCACGGACAGGGCCGCTTCCAGGCCCCGTTTCCGCGCGGCGTGGCCCGAGAGGCTGGCGGTTGTCAGGGTGGTGCCGTGATAGCTTGGTACCCGGGCGATCACGACGCCCCGCTCCGTCTCGCCGCGGGCGGCGTGATACTGCAGGGCGAGCTTCACTGCGGTTTCCACAGCCTCGGACCCACCGGAAGTGAGATGCACGTGCGCAAGCCCTGACGGCAGCCAGTCTCTGGCGAGCACTTCCACCAGGGCCTTCCGTCCGGGGGTAATCCACGGTGGCACAACATAGGTTGTGTTGCGGGTGGCCTCTGCCACGGCGGTAACAACACGTTCCCGGCCGTGACCGATGTTGGCAACGATGGCGCCACCGGCCGCATCGAGGATTCGGCGGCCGTCGGCCTGTTCGAGATAGACACCGTCCGAGCCTGTGATCTCAGGCATGGGGGCAGGGATGAAGGGCCAGTTTACGTTTGCCATTGCGGTTCTATTCCTCGTCCTCGAATCAGGATCCGCCCTGACCTGCGCCGATGGCCTCCATGCCGCGCAGTCGATCGCGCATCTCGCTGACCTCGGCACTGTCTTCGCCGAGTTCCAGGGCGGCGGCGCTGATGGCTCGAACCAGCACAGCCCGAGCCTGTTCATAGTCCTCCAGGGCGGCGTGGGCGGCAGCCAGCGTATCCAGATGGTGCCAGTGGTCCTCCAGGACGGCCAGGGGCCTAATGAGCGCCAGGGCCCGGTCCGCATCCCGGAGTTCTTCCCGGTCGGTGGTGGCAAGTACCCAGGCCAGATTGTTTCGCGCCGCCATGTCACCGGCCGCTGAGGCGACCTCAAGATAGCCGATGGCCCGGGCCGGGTCCGCCGGGACCAGGTTGCCGGTGAGGTAATACTCGCCAAGGAGCGTATTTGCCTGCGTCTGGCGAGCGCCGGCGGCGCTTTCGAGCCAGCTTAAGGCCTGCTCCGGTGTGTTCTCCAGGAGATTGAGGGCCAGGCGGAATTGTCCGTCGGCTACGCCGCCCCGAGCTGCCGCCCGGAAGTGCCGCGTTGCCTTAAATTCGTCCGGTTCCGGGCGCTTGAAGTCCGCATAGGCGGTGCCGAGAAAGAAGTGGGCGAAAGGGTCTCCGGCCTTCGCCTGGGCTTCCAGCCAGGTGAGGAGGGCCGGTTCAACCTCGGTGTTCTGTTCTTTCAGCAGCTTGCCCGCATACTGGGCCCCGGAGGGGAGCACCATGAGGCCGGTGCGAACGCTGTTGCCGGTCCAGACGCCGGTGATTTCGATGCCGGTACGATCGCCGCGGGTCCCCGGTCCCAGCGGTTGATCATTGGCCCAGACGCCATCGTGGTAGCTGCCATCGGCAAAACTCTCCCGGCCCTGACCTTCCCGTTGCCCGCTCAGCCATTCGCCTTCGTAACGGCTGCCGTCGAGGCGCTCAGCAATGCCGAAGCCCTGCCGCTTTCCCTCCGTCCAGGTCCCTTCGTAGTTGGTACCGCTCGTGCTCTGCGATCTGCCGTAGCCATGTTGGGTGCCTGAGCGCCATTCACCTTCATAGCCGGACCCATCGGCATTACGCAGGACCCCGAAGCCGTCGGGCTGATCGACATACCAGGACCCCTGGTAATGGTTCCCCTGAGGATCCGTGTAATCGCCCTCACCCTGGCGGACGCCGTCGCGCCATTGGCCGCGATAGGCTGCGCCGTCGGTGCCATGGAATTCTCCAGTGCCGTTCGGCAGATCTCCGAGCCACTGGCCGCGGTAGAGCCCTTCCCCCGACTGCTCCACGCCCTCGCCCTGGCGGACGCCGAGGATAAAATCGCCGAGATAGCGGCTGCCATCGCTGCGGGTGAGTTCACCGTGACCGTGCTGAACACCGTCGCGCCAGGTACCCCGATAACGATCGCCGTTCGGCCAGGTACCGAGACCCATACCGTTCGGTTGGCCGGCTTTGAAGTCGCCGGAAAAAGTGCGCTCGTCAGGCCAGCGGTAGCTGGCCGAGCCGGTGTAGGCGAGGTCCTCCGGATAGACCCAGTAGCTGCGACTGGATGCCAGGGTGAGTTCGCCGGCCCCTTCGGCCCCCCGGGGTGCGGTAGGGCCGCCCAGGGGCTCGCTGGCGCAGGCGCCGAGGAGCAGGGCCAGGCCCAGGATCAGCTGGCGCGAGGCGGCGCGCGGCATGCCCTTGAAACCGCTCGGGAACGCGCTGCCGTCCTGGGAAAAGATGCTGCCAGCCATGATCGGCGCATGAGAAACCATCTCATGTCAAAACTCAAAGAGTTTGGGTAACGTAGGCGGCCGTAAAATTCTGCTGGACCGAGATCCGATGAGCGATAAGCACGATTCCCACGGCGACGCCCCTGAAGGCATTGAATTGGAGGCGGTCAGCCGCTGGTTGGAAACGCGCATCGACGGTCTTGAAACACCCCTGGCGTTCAGCCTGATTGCCGGGGGGCACTCGAACCTGACCTACCGTTTTGTCGATCGCAGGGGCCACTCCTATGTTTTGCGTCGCCCGCCGCTGGGTCACGTGCTCGAGAGCGCCCACGACATGGGTCGGGAGCATCGGATCGTCTCAGCCCTGCAAGGCAGCGAAGTGCCCGTGGCGCCCACCCACGGTTTCTGTGAGGACCCGGCGATTAACGGCGCGCCGTTTTACGTCATGGGCTTCGTGGAAGGTGCTGTGCTGCACGATGCGGAAGCGGCAGTGCCTATGCCTGAGGCGGAGCGCCACGCCCTCGGCCTGGACGTGATCAGGGTGCTCGCGGAACTGCACAACCTGAATCCCGACGATGTTGGTCTGGGGACGCTCGGCCGGAAAGAGGCCTACCTCGAGCGCCAGCTCAAGCGCTGGAACAAACAGTGGGAAGCCTCGAAAACTCATGAGATTCCGGAGATGGAAGAAACGGCGCGACGCCTTGCCGATCGTATGCCTGAACAGGTGGGTGCGGCCATCGTTCACGGCGATTACCGCCTCGGCAACATGATGGTTGGCGACGGTCGTATCCGGGCGGTGCTTGACTGGGAACTCTGCACCCTCGGCGATCCTCTCGCCGATGTCGGCTATCTGCTGAACTCCTGGGTGGCGCCGGAGGAAGCCGAAGAAGTCGTCTCACCGACGGCCCTTGGCGGTTTTCCCAGCCGGGATGAACTCTGCGAGCGCTATGAAGCGGCCACGGGCCGCAGCCTGGCTGGCATCGATTATTACCGGGCCTTTTCACACTGGCGTCTGGCTGCCATCGGTCAGGGGGTTTACAAGCGCTATCTGGTTGGCGCCATGGGCGCAAATCGGGACATGGACCTGGACGCCTACAAGCAGAGCGTGCACCTCCGGGCGGAGGCCGCCTTAGCGCTCCTCGGCGGCTGAACGCCTCGTCGGCGGTGCCGGCTTCCGGAAGGGGATGCCACCGGCGTTGTCGTCATGGCTTGCACCGTCTACACGCTTGTCGGGCGCCGCACCATCTGCCAGCGCCTGGGTCGTCAGGACCGCGCGGAACTCAGACACGAAATCCAGATCTTCGATGGTCGGCGTTGTCTGCGGATCAACGCTGATCCGCTCCTGAATATCCAGGGTGCGGAAGGCGCCGCAGGATTCGCCGGCATCGCAGAGGAAGTTGTCGTTGTCCATGTCTGAGCCGGCGAAGATTCGGTAGCTGCCCGCAGGAATGTCGTTCAGGACCCACTCATAGGCGCCGTTTCTGGCCGCGACGACGGCGGCGTTGCCTTCTGAGGAGCCATCTTCGTTGACGGCGATCACGAAGAAGAGCCCGGCGTCGGCGCTCGGATTCACACCCGGCACCTGCAAGGTGACCGTAATCGTCGCTGGATTGGTTGCCGGATCCAGCGGCACGAACTCGATGCTGGCGTTGTAGGCGCCTTCGCTGAGTCCCGTGCGGTCGATGCGCAGCTGGTAGTCGCCCAGGCCGTTGCCGTCAACGGCGGCCGGCAGCGCCTGCAGCCACGGTTCGCTCGCATTGATTTCGTTGATGACGATCGTGCCGCTGCCGAGGTTCGACAGGCGCACGACCTGTGTCGTCGCCAGCACCCCGAAGTTGACGCTGGAGAGCGAAACACCGAGCACGGGGAGCGGGATGCCGCCAGGCCCGTTGGCAAGATCGAGGGCTGTGAGCACGGCTTTCTGCGCGTTGATCAGTCCCCAGCCGAAGCTCGGGTCATAGCCTGCAGTGCCGAAGTCGTCGGTCAGGTTGCCGGCCTCCAGGGCGGCGTCGAATTGGGCCGGCGTCAGTCCCGGATGGACGGCTTTCATAAGCGCCGCCACCCCGGCCACGTGCGGTGCGGCCATGGAGGTACCGTTCAGAGAGCCGTAGCCGAGCTGCACCGGGCCGGAAACGCTGTCGTCGCCGAGGATGCTGATGACTCCGTCCGGAAAGCCGTCGCCGTTCCGGTCCGTGCCGTTGAAACCTCCGGGGGCCGCAAAATCGATGCTTGAGCCGGTGTTGGAGTAGGGCGCCAGCGTGCCGTCGATGGTGCTGGCGGAAACGGAGACAACGCCGTTGTAGGCGGCCGGATAGTTCGGCGCGGTGGATGATTCGTTGCCGGCGCTGGCAATAATGATCACACCCTGGTTGCGGGCTTCGGTGATCGTGTCCTGGGCAGCCTGAGAGAAGAAGGGGCTGCCGAGGCTCAGGTTGATGATGTCGGCGCGGCGGCTGGGCAGGCGTCCGGAATCGTTGTCGAGGCCGGCCGCATAGCGGACTGCCTGCATGACGTCATAGGCGGTGCCGCCGTCCACGCCGAGGGCCCGCATGGGCATGATCTTCGCGCCCCAGGCCACACCGGCGACGCCTTCCGTATTGTCTGAGCGGGCCGCGACCGTGCCGGCCACATGCGAGCCGTGGAAGCTGGAGGAGCCTCCGTAGGCAAAATCGCCCTGGTCCGTGGGGTCGTTGTCGATGCCGTTGAAGTCCCGGGCGCGACCGGCGTCGGCGATGAAGTCATAGCCGGACACGAGCTGGTCGTCGAAGTCCGGGTGATTCGGCAGGATGCCCGTGTCTACCACGGCCACAATCACATCCTGCCCTCCGCTCGGCTCGCCGGTGGTGATGTCCCAGGCGGCGGGCAGCTTGATCTCCGGATAGTGCCACTGCAGCGGATAGAGTTCGTCGTCCGGCGTGCGGTGGGCAACGAGCATGGCGTTGACCTCGGCGTGGGCCACCTCCGGATCCTGCGACAGGGCCTTCAGGGCCAGCAGCGTTCGGTACTTGGCGCGGTGTTCCGCAGCCAGGCTCTGCATCCGTGGCGAGGCGCTGCCCATCAGCCGCGGCCCGGTCTGACGGGCGCGGATCCGCTCCAGGGTTTCCGGTCCGATCTGAGAGCGGGAAAAGCGCCCGGCGCGGCCCCGCTCCGTGGCTGCGTAGCGACTCGCCATGGCTGGCAGCAGCCGGTTCGAGTGGCCGGCAATGAGCACCTCATCGGGCACAAAGGCGTCTGAGAGACGCGTCGGACGCCTGGCCGTAACGCCGAGATCCTGGCCAATGCTCAACACATAGTTCGAACCGCCGGAGAGGTTGCTCACCCCGGCGAAGGGCACCACCTCGATAAAGTAGCTGCCCGGGCCCGGGGCGGGTATTGATTCCGTGGCATCGCGGCCGAGGGAGGAATCGAGAATCGTCGAGCCGGTTTCATCCCAGAGGTAGAGGTCCAGATCCGCCGTCGCATCACCGATTTTTAAGAGGATCAGCTCATTGCCGGTCAGGGTTACGGCGTAGAAATCGGCCGGATCACCGTTCGTGAAGAAGTTGCCATCGCGGGTCCCGGTGCCCGGCAGATTTACCCAGCCGCCGAGACGGACCGGATTGGGTATGGCCTGAGCGCTGAAGAAGTCATCGTTAGAGACGGGGCTCGTCAGCCGGTCGTTAACGTCGGAATCGACGGCTGAGGTGGTGAGGATCTGCACGGTGCCGGAGAGGCGAGCGCCGCGCACGCGTACGTTCTGCAGGACTTCGCCGGTGCTGCCGTCATTGTCCGTCACCGTAAGACGGACGTTGTAGCCGCCGGGGTCGGTGAAGGTGTGGCTTGGACTGCTGCCGCTGACAGTCGGGGAGCCGTCGCCGAAGTCCCAGCGATAGTCGGTGATCTGCCCGTCCAGGTCTCGGGAGGCAGTGCCGTCGAAGTCGACGGTGAGGGCCGCGAAACCATCGACGGTCGATGCGCTGATGACGGCGGCAGGCGCCTGGTTCGGTAGCGGCGTATTGCCGATGCGAACGCCGTTGTCGTTGCCCCCACCACCGCCGCAGGCGCTGAGTCCAACTGCGAGGAGCGCAGCCGTGAGGCGTTGTAGAACTGGCCTTGAGACGCACATCGGCCGGATCATCCCACAAAGTCGGACGCTGGGATGTGATCCCGGTCGGTTGTCCGATTTTCGGACGCGCAAAAGAAAACGCCCCGGCTGATACTGCGTAAGCCGGGGCGTTGTTCGGTTACCGGTCCGTATTCCGGCCGGTTAGAATAAAAAAGGCGTGTCAGCGGTGGGCACCGCTGAGAGTAACTCCTCTTCTGGGGGAAGGACACTTGAAAGGGAGGACTGCATTGGAGTTACGTGCACGCCTGAACTGAAACTGGTGACCATTATGTACAGTACAAACGTGCTGTCAACGGCTATTTTCAATTTTTGTACAGGTTTTGTTCACTTCGCTTTGATTTGCCGCTGCTTTTTACGCGGGAGTTACGAGTGGTTACGCCTGAGTGCCCTGCGGCTCCGGGGAAGCGATGAGCCCTTCGGCCATGGCGAGCGCTTCCAGCGCCCGCTCCAGCCGCGCTCGGGCCTGGGTGGTATCAACGTGAATTTCGTCATATAGCCCGCCGCTCGCAGCCTCGAGGCTGCGGCTGTAGTCGGCGAAGGCGTTCAGCTGGCTGATGAGCTCCACCAGATGTCCCGGGCAGCCGTTCGGGTCGGCCAGGGTGCTGGCGGCGATGGCGACCAGTTCTTCGTCCGAGAAGCGCCGCGGAGCGGCATTTTCAGCGGCGTTCGCGGCGCGATGGACGCTGGCCACGGCGCTCTCGATCTCCACCCAGGGCGTCGGGCACTTGAGCGCCGTGAGACCCAGCCCGGCGAAGGATTCGAGGTTGTTTGCCGTGGCAAACTGATAGAGGGCGATGCGTTCTGCGCGGGGGAAGTAGTCAGCAAGCACCGCCATGGGCGCCAGATCCAGCACCGGTAGCTGCACCACAATGGCGTCCAGGGCATCCACACCCAGCTGATCCCGCTCGAAGGCTTCCAGGTTGGCCCAGCGGCCGACAATCTGAATGCGGAGATCGGCCTCCTGCTGCTGCTCGAGCACGAGCAGATTCGGCCCGATGAGCCCGGTTCTGGCCGGCTGGCCGCCAACCATGGGCGCGGTGCTGGCCGCGATGGTAACGGCACTCTGCCGCTCATCGAGCTGCTCATCGGAAAGCTCTGCCAGTGAGCTGATCGGCTGACCGGCATCAATCAGGCGCTTGATCTTATGCAGTCGTTCCAGCTGCGATGCGCTGTAGAAGCGGGTCTTACCGGCGCGGTGGGCCGGTGCCAGCCCATAGCGGCGCTCCCAGGCGCGCAGGCGTTCTACGGAAATGTCGGTGAGCTGCGCGACGGTGCCGATCCGATAAAGATCTTCTGCCGTGGCATCGGCGTCCTGGGTACTGGCAGTCGGTTGCGTCGGGTCGAAGTCTGACATGGCAGGTCGCCGCAACTTTCGAAGGGTCGTGAACAGTACAAGACCTGTACAAGCCTGTCCAGGAACTGTGTCTACAAGCGGCTTGCTCAGGTTGCCCCGGTGCTGGAGAAAGAGGGAGGCGTGGCGACAGCACATTGAGGCACTGTCTTCGCGGCATAGGGAGGAAGGGGAGAGAGACACCGCGCCACGCCTGATCTAGTTCGGATCCGTACTGGCACCCGAAAAGACGTCGCGCATTCTACGTATTCACCTAGGCGGCACAAGGGGATTTTGCTGCACCTGCACAATTTTTTTGTTACGAATGGTTTCGACGCCCCGAAGCCCCGGGGCGGCAGCCTTTCCGGGGCGCCGGGAAGGCCCGGAGAGTCCCGGCCGGGCTCTGTTTCGCGCCGATACAGACCGAAACAACCGCAATCGCTGCAGAGCACTGGCGTCGGACACTGCCCCCGGTAGAATCCGGCCTCTGCGACCCTTGAAAGCCTTCGCCAAACAGCCTTGCCCAGCACCCGGAGAGGACAAAAAAATGGACAACAACCTTGGACTGATTCTCACCCGCCGCGCCTTCCTGAGCCCCGAGCGCGAGGCCTACGTGGACTCGCACTCCGGTCTGCGGCTCACCTACGCCGAGCTCAATGAGCGCTGTAACCGCATGGCCAACGCCTTCCGCGGGGCCGGTATTCAGAAAGGCGAACGGGTGGGCCTGCTGCTCATGAACTCCGCGGAGTTCATGGAGAGCTACTTCGCCCTCGCGAAGGTCGGAGCCGTGGTGGTGCCGCTGAACTGGCGTCTGGTGGCAGATGAGCTCGAGTTCATCCTCAAGGACAGCCAGACCGAGCGTCTCATCTTCGACACGGACTTTGTCGATACCGTGGCGGACCTCGAGAGTCGCGGAGACAAAACGGACGTTAAACAGTGGCTGCAGGTGGGTGAACCCGCCCACTTCGCCGAGTCCTATGAAGCGTTCCGAGATGGCGCCAGCGCTGCTGAACCCGCCCCGGGGGCGGCCGATGGCGACATGCTCTATATCATGTATACCTCCGGTACCACCGGGCTGCCGAAAGGGGTTGTACATACCCATGACACGGCGATCTGGGCGATCCTGACCATTGCCGCCACCACGGACTATCACGACGGCGACATTTATCTCGGCGCGCTGCCGATGTTCCACGTTGGCGCTTTGACCCCTTTGGCGGTAAACGTCTACGCGGGTGCAACTTCCGTTGTGATGCGGGCCTTCGACCCGACCCTCGCCTGGGAGCTGATCGAGCGCGAGAAAATCACCACGGGCCTCGCCGTCCCGGCGATGCTGAACTTCATGGTGCAGGTGGGCGATTATCAGAGTCGCTTCGACTTCTCGAGCCTGCGCTGGATCATGACCGGCGCGGCACCGGTACCGGTTGCTCTCACGGAGCTTTACCACAGCCTCGGCGTTGGCCTCCTGCAGGTTTATGGACTGACTGAATCCTGTGGTCCTGCCTGCGTTATGGACTCCGCGAATGCCATGCGTTTCCCGGATTCCACGGGCAAGGCGTTTTTCTTCACGGAAGTGAAGATCGTCGGCGAAGACGGCAAAGACTGCGCGCCGGGAGAGGCCGGAGAAGTCTGGGTCCGGGGTAAGCACATCATGATTGAGTACTGGAATCGACCCGATGCCACGGCGGAGACGCTCGTAGACGGCTGGCTGCGAACCGGTGATGTCGCCACCATGAACGAAGAGGGCTTCGTCTCCATTCAGGATCGCATCAAGGACATGATCATTTCCGGCGGTGAAAACGTCTATCCAGCGGAAATCGAAGGCGTCCTCGCCCAGCACCCGGCTATCGTCGAAGCGGCAGTGATCGGCCGGGCCTCGGAGAAGTGGGGCGAGTCGCCCCTGGCTATCGTAGTGAAGAGCGACGACAGCTTGACGGAAGCCGACGTTATCGAGTTCTGCCGCGGCAAGCTTGCCGGCTACAAGCAGCCCAAGGGTGCGGTCTTCATCGACACCATTCCCCGCAACCCGAGCGGCAAGATCCTGAAGCGTCTGCTCCGCGAGCAGTTCCCGGACGCAGCGCCGGTCTGAAGGCTGAAGCGTCGACGGGCGCACAGTTGAGGCCGTGCTCGGCCGGTACACTCCGGCCCATGCGCAGTCTTCTGTCAGTCAAACCACCGCGATCGCCTCGAACGGCTATAGCCGCTGGGCTGGCCGCGGCGCTGCTCCTTGCAGCCCCTGCCTGGGGCGATCTGCCCGTGGAGCGCACCGTTGAAGGTGGTCGAACGGTCACCGTCTACGGGGCTGATCCCCGGGCGGTTGGCGCCATCGATTTTTCCTCGAGCGGCAGCAGCAGTCGACGCTATGGCCCCTGGACCGTGGAAACGGATGCCTTCGACGACGCCGATCGGGTAATTCTCTACGACGATGGATCGGCCCGCGGGGATAGCCTGCTTCGCGAGTATCAGCGCGGGCGTGAATCGCGCTGCGTCAGGAAAGGCAACGTCACCGTCTGCAAATAGACGCCGCTGGCGGTTGCCCTTCAGCTCAAGAGAAAGTTGTGTGCGCCGATCAGAATCCAGGTGCCCACCGCCATAATCAGCGACAGCATCACCGCTGCAGACCCCATATCCTTTGCCTGCCCCGCAAGGTCGTGATGCTCATGGCCAACCCGGTCCACCACCGCTTCCACCGCTGAGTTCAAAAGCTCGACGATAAGCACCAGAAAGCAGACGCCCATCAGCACGGCGACCTCGACCCAGGACTTGGCGATCAGAAAAGAAATTGGCAGCAGAATGAGCCCGAGCACCAGTTCCTGGCGGAAGGCCGGTTCATGGCGCCAGGCGGCTTTCAGGCCCTGCATGGAGTAGAGGGTGGCCTTCCAGACCCGAGTGAAGCCGGTATTACGTGGTTTGATCATCGCTTTCTGTCCGGGCGCTGGCCGAGGCCGACCTGCACCGTTGAGTGGTCAATGCCGAAAGCCTCTTTCAGCACCGCTTTGATGTTGGAACCCCTTCGAGGAGGATGTGCGTTGTTTCCTTGAGCACGCGCCAGGCGCCGCGGCCGAGGATAGCGGCGATCACCAGCGCCAGTAGAGGGTCCGCGTAGGCCCAGCCCGTGGTCCAGACAATGATCGC
>JBCDDI010000029.1:0-14368 GCA_039180365.1 Pseudomonadota bacterium | reverse complement strand
GAAGAAGCCGAGGAAGATCAGCGTGTTGACGCGGGCCCTCGGAAAGAGAAGCGCGTAAGCGCCCATGACGCCGCCGATGGCGCCGGAGGCGCCCACCATGGGCACGGTGCGTGAGAGATCTGTGGCGATCTGCGCGCCCGCCGCGGCGAGTCCGCAGAGCAGATAGAAGATTACGAAGCGCACGGACCCCATCACGTCTTCGACGTTATCACCGAAAACCCAGAGAAACCAGCAGTTGCCGATGATGTGGAACCAGCCGCCGTGCATGAACATGGAGCTGATCAGTGAGGTGGGGCTGCCGTTGCCGTCTAGCACGCAGACCAGCGTTTCTGAGAGCGCTATGCGGGTGCCCGGGTCCACGAGGCTGAGCAGGTCGCCGGGAATCAGGCCATAGAGACACAGCGACTCGCCGAGGGCCGCTGGACTGCCGAGACCCTGCAGAAAAACCCAGACCAGCGCGTTAATGGCGATAAGGGCGATGGTTGCAAGCGGCAGCCGTGAGCGAGGATTGTCATCCGACAGTGGAAACACGCCGGCCCGCTCCGCTACAGCTCTTTAAGGTCCGACCAGTCCACCCAGCTGCGCCGTCCATGCGCTTTGATCATGCTCCGCTGCAGCCAGGGATAGTGGACCACGTCCGACGGATTTTTCTCACCGCCCATGAGGTACAGCAGATCCCCGCTGCCGTCGTTGTGCAGCGCGTGGCCCGGCGAGGGGCTTGGAAAGCCCATGAAGTCTCCGGGTCCGACGGAATAGGTGTCATCGCCAATGTGGGCGAGCCCGGTGCCCTCGAGAATGAAGACAAATTCCTCATCAGCATCATGATAGTGAAACTGGGTGCTGTCCCGACCGGGTGCAAGGCGCACGAGATGGACACCCAGGGTACTCAGATCGAGCAGGGTGCCGAGGGTGCGCGTCAGACGAATGGCGTTGTCGTTGAACTGGTGCTGGTGGGCTTGCTCCGGCAGTGCCTCGATGCTGGTTCGACTTAGAACCTTCACGAGAGTTTGCCGATGAGTCGGGCCAGGGCGTTGGTCAGACGCAGGTTCTGAGCATCCGTGCCGACGGTAATGCGCAGCTTGTCCTCGAGGATCGGGTTTGAGAAATAGCGCACGAGGATGTCTTCGTTCTTCAGCCCCACGTAAATCTCTTCGGCGGTCAGTGGGAAATCGAGAGGAACCTCTGCCAGGACAAAATTCGTCTGCGAGATGCCGACGCGGAAGCCAAGGTCCACAAGCGCATCACGGAGCGTCCGTCGCGCGGCCCGGACCTGGGCCCAGGTTTCTTCGGCGTAGGCCCGGGCTTCGACGGCGGCTTCGCCGAGAGCCTGACTGATCCCATCGACGTTGTAGCTATCCCGCGTTTTCCTGACGATCGGGTCGATGAGACCCGGCGCACCCATGAGGTAGCCGAGGCGCAGGCCGGCGAGGCTGTAGCCCTTCGAGAAAGTCCGCAGGAGCAGCAGATTGTCAAAGGCGTCAACAAGCCGCACGAGATCGTGGCGGAGCGCTGGATCTACGAAGTCCACGTAAGCTTCGTCCACCAGCAGTACGCCGTTCAGGTCGTTCGCCAGTCGACCGATACGGTCCGCATCGAGCAGGGTGCCCGAGGGGGCGTGGGGATTCACCACACAGGTGAGGTTTGCCCCCGCTTCGTTCATCTCCTGGGCAAAATTCCGCGGCAGATCCCAGGCTTCATCCAAGGCGAGGGATTTCACCTGGGAACCCTGAATGTCGGAAAGCACCGGATACAGTGAATAGCTCGGCTCGAGCATGCCGAAGGCGCTGCCCGGTTCCACGAAAGTCGTAAAGGCCAGGCGCAGAGCCTCATCGCCACCGTGCGTCACGACGATCTGCTCCGGCGTCAGGTCGTGCATGGCCGCCAGCCGCTGCCGCAGGCCCTCTGCCGTTGGCTGCGGGTAGCGGCGCAGGCTGTCGACCTGGAAACGGGCCAGCGCATCAGCTACGGCGGGGGCCGGCGGATAGGGATTCTCGTTCGTGTTCAGTTTCAGCACCGTTTCCGAGTCGGGCTGCTCGCCCCACTCGTAACCGTGCATGCGCCGGATGTTGTCGCGCTCGAAAGTCATAACAGGATAGTCAGGCCTCGGCTCGGGGCTCGTCAACGTCGTCCGCAGGTCGCCGCTCCGGGGCGACGGCGTCGGCAGGAGAGAGCAGCAGGGCTATCCAGGCCGTATTTGGATTGGCCTGCAGCGCAATCTTAGCGGTCATGGTCAGCGGCACAGACAGGAACATGCCAACCGGTCCAAGGAGCCAGCCCCAGACCACGAGAGACATGAAGACCACAAGCGTCGAGAGACCAAGGCCTTTACCCATGAAACGGGGTTCGACGACGTTGCCCATGACGATGTTGATGATGAGGTAAACCCCGGTGGTTGCCAGGGCGGCCCCGGGCCCGAGTTGCACCAGCGCGAGGAGCACGGCGGGCACGGCTGCGATGATGGAACCAATGTTCGGCACGTAATTCAGCAGGAACGCCAGCAACCCCCAGAGCACCGGAAAATCAACGTCGATCACCGTGAGTGACAGGCTCACGAGCGCGCCGGTGGCCATGCTGGTGGACGTCTTGATGGCGATGTAGCGATTGACGTTGCGGCCGAAGAGCGTGAAGTAGGGCAGATCCCGAGCCGGGTCCTTCAGCACCTGAGCCAGTTTCCGGGGAAAACTCGACGCCTCAGCCAGAATGAAGATCACCGTCAGTAGGATGAAGAAGCCGTCGCTCATGACGCTGCCGAGGCTGCGCAGCAGGTCGCCGGCAAGATCGAGGGCCATCCCCGGATTCAGAAAGTTCACGGCCAGGTCGCGATTAAATTCCAGGCCGATGCCGGAGAGCCAGCCGGTCGCTTCACTGATGAGATCCGTGACGCGATCCTGATAGAAGGGCATACGCTCGCGGAAAGCGCCGCCCGATTGCAGGAGCAGGGCGGCGATGCCCGTAAGCGCGCCGACGATGGCGATCATTACTCCACCGATGGCGAGCCCCGCTGGTACCCGCCGCTGTTCGAGCCAGAACACCGGAGGAGCGGCGATGGTGGCGATGAAGGCGGCGAGGAGCATTGGCACCACAACGTCCTGGGCTGCTTTCAGGCCTGCGGCGATGACGACGATGGCGGCCACGGCGAGTAGCGCCCGGGTGCTGGAGCTCATGATCCGAGGTCCACGCGGTGCTCGAGGCTTGGCAGCTGCCGGCGGATGGTGGAAAGACGTTCGAGGTTGAGATCAGCGGTGACAACACCGTCGCCGTCGGCACCTTCGGCGATGATTTCACCCCAGGGGTCTACGATCAGAGAGTGACCGTAGGATCGGCGCTTTTTGTTGTGGGCGCCATGTTGGGCGGGTGCCAGAACGAAGCATTGGGTTTCGATGGCCCTGGCCCGGAGCAGCGTGTGCCAATGGGCGGCGCCGGTAGCTGCCGTAAACGCAGAAGGGACACAAAGCGCCACCGCTCCGCGGCTCGCGAGGGCCTGATAGAGCGTGGGGAATCTGACGTCGTAGCAGATACTCAAACCCAGGGTGCCAAAGGTCGTCTCCGTGGTAACGATTTCCGTACCGGGCAGCGTTTTCGCCGATTCCTTGAGCTGCGTGCCATCGGGTAGATCCACATCGAAGAGATGAATTTTCCGATAGGAGGATTGCACGGCGCCCTGCCGATCGAGATGCACCAGTGTGTTGTAGCTTTTCTCCGGCGCCGACGCAGGGCCACACTCGTGGTGACCGATGAGCAGTTCGACGGCAAGCTCCTTTGCCAGGGCGCTGAAGGCGGCCAGGAGGGGTGACGTTATTGGATCGGTGCTTACGGGCTCGAGCATGGCCCGTTTTTCCGCATCCGGACCAATGAAGGTGCAGGCCTCAGGGAGCAGAATGACCCCGGCACCAGCGGCCGCCGCATCGCGAATCAGCTCAAGGCAGCGCGCCACGTTTGCCGCCACGTCATGGGTCGCGCAGAGCTGAACGAGCCCCACGCGTCCTGGCGTGTTCATGGGTAACGCCCTCGGAGGCAGATCCCGGGCTCAGGCCTTACGGCTGCTGCTCGCAAGGTCTTCGTCGGGTTGGGTGCAGACTACGGCGTGGCCGAGATATTCCTCAATGGCCGGGAGGTTAAAAGCGTCGTCTTCAGAGATGAAGCTGATGCTCGTGCCCTCGGCCCCGGCTCGCCCCGTGCGGCCGATGCGGTGCACATAGTCTTCCGGGTCTTCCGGCAGGTCGAAGTTGATCACGTGAGTCACGCCATCAACGTGAATGCCGCGACCGGCAACGTCTGTTGCGACCACATAGGGAATGTCGCCTTCTTTGAAGCGATTCAGCGTCGAAAGACGCTTGCGCTGCGGCACATCGCCAGCCAGGGCCTCGCAGCGGATGTTCTGTTTTGACAGGTACTTCTGCAGCTGGTGCGTCTGGTCACGCCGGTTGGTGAAGACCAGAGCGCGCGGCGGATTAACCTGACTCAGGAACTCGGCCAGGAGGTGTGCCTTCTTGTCTGAACTGATCAGCCAGAAATGCTGGTCGACGGTCTCCGTTGCTACGGTTTCCGGTGCGATGACGACGTGTTCAGGCTCGAGGGTCCAGGAGCGCGCCAGGCGCATGACGTCGTCGTTGAAGGTGGCGCTGAAGAACAGAGTCTGCCGCTGGCGCTTGTGCGGTGTCTGGTAGACGATCTTTCGAACGTCGGGGATGAAACCCATGTCCAGCATCCGATCGGCTTCGTCGATGACGAGCATCTCCACGCCCTTGAGGCGGATCTTGCGCCGATTAATAAAGTCGATGAGGCGGCCCGGGGTGGCAATGAGCAGATGCACGGTCTCATCGTTAACCCGATCAAGCTGCTTCTGGAAATCCATGCCGCCGACCACACACTGGATGCCGATGTTCATGTACTTGGCGAGGTCGTGAGCGTCTGACTCGATCTGCAGCGCCAGCTCGCGGGTTGGTGCCAGTACCAGCGCCCGAGGGTAGCCACGACTGCGGGCTTCCGTATCCGGTTCCTCCCAGATACGTGTGAGTATGGTGATCAGGAAGGCGGCGGTTTTGCCCGTGCCGGTCTGCGCCTGACCCGTTACGTCATAGTCGGCCAGGCTCGAAGGCAGCACGGCGCTCTGGATCGGTGTGCAGCGCTCGAACTCGAGATCGTTGATGGCGTCCAGGAGCGGTTTCGGCAGCGCAAACTCGCTGAAGCGATAGGTCTCAACCGGCGTGCTTTCGGCTTCGGCTGCTTTTGTCTCGGCTGTTTTTGTGTCGGCTTCCGGCGCTGAGGCGTCCGCTGCGGCGGTCTTTTGGGTTTCTGCGCCCGGCGCTTCCGCCTTTGCTGCGCTGTCCTGCTGTTCCTCGCTCACCGTCTGCTGATCTCGTCTCGAATCGTCGCGAGCTTCACACATAGCACAAATACTTCCATGGCGGTTTTCAGATCATCGAGCCCGGCAAAGGTGGGTGCGATTCTCAGGTTTTTATCTTCCGGGTCTTTTCCGTAGGGAAAAGTTGCTCCCGGTGGGGTGATGGCGAGGCCTGCCTCCTGGGCCAGCTCGCCGATGCTGCCCGCGAGGTTGGGTCGCGTATCGAAGGAGACGAAGTAGCCCCCTTCCGGCTTCGTCCAGCTGGCGATCTCGAGGGGCCCAAGCTCACGACTCAGGATTTCTTCCACGAGGTCAAACTTTGGCTTCACGAGCTCCGCCTGCGCTTTCATGTGCGCTTCAAGCCGGCCGCCTAGAAAGCGCGCATGGCGCAGCTGATTCACCTTGTCTGCCCCGACGCTCGAGACGTTGAGTCTCGCTTCGATGGCGGCAAGGTTAGCCGGGCTCGCTGCCACAAAACCGAGCCCGCCGCTGGCGAAGGTGATTTTTGACGTTGAGGCAAAGAGCAGCACCTGATCCTCAGTTCCCGCAGCGGCGGCCAGGCTCAACAGCTTCGCCAGTGGTTTGCGCGGAAACTCGAAGTCATGCACCGCGTAGGCGTTGTCCCAGAGCACAACAAAATCGTCGGCGGCCGCCTGCTTCGGCAGCTCCGCGAGAGCCTGCACCGTGGCATCGCTGTAGGTGCAGCCGGTGGGGTTTGAATACTTCGGTACGCACCAGATGCCCTTGATGTCCGGGTCCTCTTTAACGAGCGCGCGTACGGCGTCCATGTCCGGGCCGTTGTCGTCCATGGCAACGTTTACCATCGTCAGACCGAGCTGCCCGGAGAGGGTGAAGTGCCGGTCGTAGCCCGGGACCGGCGCGAGCAGTTTTGGTGTCCCGGAGCTGTTCCAGCGGCGCTCGTCGCCCCAGAGGCCCGCTTCCATGAGCAGCTGAACGCAGAGGTACATGAGCGACAGGCTCGAGTTGCCCCAGCAGAGCACCTCGTCCGCGGTTACTTCCATGAGCTCGGCGCCCAGAGCCCGGGCTTCAGGAATACCGCGCAGCCCACCATAGTTGCGCGTGTCTGTACCGTCTGAGGCGATGAAATCGCCGTTGATGGCGCTCTCCAGGCCATTGGAGAGGTCGAGCTGCTCGGCGGCCGGTTTGCCCCGGGTCAGATCGAGGGACAGACGATTGCCTTTCAGAAGCTCGAATTCGCGCTCGAGCTCGCTGGCCAGAGCGTCGAGGTCCGCGCTGTCCAGCTCCGTGAGCCTGGTCATGCGGCAAGCCCCAGAGTCTCTTCGAGACCCAACATGAGATTGAGATTCTGTACGGCAGCACCCGAGGCACCTTTGCCGAGATTGTCGTAGCGGGCTACGAGCAGGAACTGCTCGTCGTTGCCGAAGACCATGAGCTGCATCTGATTGGTGCCGTTGGTTGTGGTGGCGTCGAGGTATCCGGCTTCCAGGAGGCACTCCGGTTGCCAGCCAAAGGTCTCGATGAAGGGTTCGTCGCCGTAGCGGTGCCGATAGAGGTCGGCTAAGGCCTGGCCGTCGATGGCCTTGCCTTCGGCGGACGGCGCAAAGGCCGCCCGGTGCAGGGGGATCTCGATGAGCATGCCGCGGTAGTAGTTGGCGACGCTTGGCGAGAACACCGGCGCGTGCGTCAGGCCGGCATAGTGCTGCATTTCCGGACGGTGCTTGTGTTCGAGGCCGAGCGCGTAGGGCCTGGTGTTGACGCGCTCGGCTTCCTCCGGGGCCATGGCCTGGTAACTTTCCACCATCGTGCGGCCGCCGCCGGAATAACCGGATAGGCCGAAGACGCACAGGAGTGCCTGAGCGTCCAGCAGGCCGGCCTCCAGAAGCGGCCGGATCAGCAGGATGAAACCTTGCGGATAGCAGCCTGGGTTGGAGACGCGTTCTGCGCCGGCGATGGCCTGGCGCTGATCCCGGGACAGCTCCGGGCAGCCGTAAACCCAGTCCGGTGCGGTCCGATGAGCCGTGCTCGCATCGATGAAGCGTGTCTGCCCGGCGCCAAGTTCCACGGCTTCCCGGGCTGCCTGGTCTGGCAGGCAGAGCACGGTGACGTCTGCCTCGGCCATGAGCGCGCGCCGGGCAGCCGGCTCTTTGCGCGCCGCCGGGTCGATCTCAAGGAGATCGATGTCCGATCGGGCAGAGAGCCTTTCGCTGATTTCCAGGCCGGTGGTGCCGGCCTGGCCGTCGATGAATACGCTTGCCATGGGCTCGCCGTCAGCTGCGATGTCGCGTGGATTTTGGGCGCGAGATTCTAGTGAATCTGGGGCGGAACCGATAGAGGCTGGTGTTTTATGGGGACCGCCCGGAAATCGCGGTCTGAGGGCGGAGTCGCGCCAGAAAGTTCCGGAAGGCGGTGAGGGCCAGCCAGAAGGCCGCGATAGGGACGAGGAGCGTTTGCACGAGAAAGAGCACGATGAGCTCAAGGAGGTGCTCGATGGCCGATTCAGTGCGCGCTTCCAGAGCATCCAGCTGCGCTTCGAGATTCAGGAGCTGGCGACTTTCGTCGAGGAAGCTTTCGAACCGCTCCCGAAGCGACGTTTCTGTCTCCAGGTTCTGCGTCAGCTCCTGCTGCTGCAGCGCTTCGATTTCGTCGCGAGCGACGCTCAGTTCAGCCAGGGCTGCCTGCTGCCGGGTCTCCAGTACCCAGGCATCTACCCAGCCGACGGTCAGACTGACAATGGTGAACAGAAAGCGCGCCAGCAGCGCCAGGGCCAGAATGCGCAGTAGCCAGGCCCTGGCCAGCGCCTGGCCCCGACCCTCTCCAGGCCACCAGAGGATGACGAGGAAGCTTCCGGCCAGCACAGAGACGATGGCGCTGATCAGGGGTTCTGTGGCGATCTCCGTCAGCAGCAGCTGCGTGCCGAGGGACGCAGAGGCGACCAGGGCCAGCCAGCTGAATCGTTCGACGAGATCGTTCAGTGGATCCAGGATCTGTCCGGCGGTGATCGTGACGCCGACGCCGATGGGCTGGACGGCAATTTCCGTCCCCTGGGCGACGGAGATGACGCCGTTTAAGCCCCTGGCCAGCGCGGCGGTCACAAGGGCGCGCTCGAGCACAACCCCGAGGCGCGCATCGGCATTACGCTCTAAAACGGCGGTCCAACTCAGTGCCAGAAGGCCGAGGATGGCGAGGGTGATCAGGGCCCGCTGCCAGGCAGGCAGCTTCGCTATGTGCTCGGTGCCGGCGGCACCGGAGGCGGCGTTGCTCAGAGGAACAGGCTCGCTTTCTTCTGCTCGATGAACAGCGACTCTAGCTTCTCTTCGATGACGTTACCAAGCTGGTTGCGGTCCAGATCGGAGATTTCCGCCAGGATCTTCGGCTTGATGCGATGCAGATGCATGACGGGCCAGGACTGTTCGAAGCTCCTGAGGTCCCCCTTTGCCAAGACGGGCAGGAAGGGATCGTCGTGCGGCCGGTTTTTCATAATGGCGCGTAGGCCCGCTTCAAAGGGAATCTGCCGGTTGCCGAGGGTTCGATCTTCGGAGACGTTCGACAGAAACAGCCCGGTCTTTTCGATGAGTTCTCCGGGAATGATGTATAGCCCCGTAGCGACCACGGCGGAGGTATCGATGTAGAAGAAGGTGTCGTGAAAGGCCGTCGGGTCCGGCAGGATCACCAGCTTCCGCTCGAATTCCTTCGGGAAGTACATGTTGTAGTTCGTATAGAGCTGCTGCACGGACGGTGAGTACACACACAGGGTGTGTTCAAACTGCATGACGAAGTCCATCGCCCGCTGGCGATTGTTGAAGTCGTCCAGATCCCAGGCTAGGTCCGGGTTTTCCGGGAGATCGTTCTCCAACTGACTGTCTTCCATGCCCACATGTCCTTTATGTGCTGGCCCTTGAAGCGCGCAGCGCCCCGCTAAAGTGGGGGAGACGCTGCGTGCGATGACGAACGGCCAGCGCGCTGACCGGTCCGTGGCAAATAGTCTACGAGGCCCCGAGGTGCCTGTGGGAGATTTGCGCGCTTGATTCAGTAATCTGTGACGGAGCGCACAGGCGAATCGGGCGCCAGTTCCGGCGCGGCTCAGCGGTAGATGTGATTCAGCCAGCCAGCGATGTGTTCGATCTCTTCCGGGCAAACCTGATGGCCCATGCCGTACTCGTGCCATTCCACCTGGTAGTTCAGGGCGGTCAGCGCCTCGCGGGAGGTGACGGCCCTGGCGATGGGGATCATCGGATCAGCAAGGCCGTGTGCCATGAAGATCGGCGTGTCGATGCTGGCGAAGCTCACTTCCTCTGCAAGGTGCTCGTGATCGTGGACGTAGGTGGACAATGCCATGATGCCGGCGAAGCGCGCATTGGCGCGGAGGCCTACCTGCAGGGCAATGACGCCTCCCTGAGAGAAGCCCGCCAGCGTAATTTTGTCCTCCGGTATCCCGGCGGCCACCTCGGCGGCAATCAGCTCGCCGATGGCCTCTGCCGATTCGCGAATGTCGGCCTCACCGGCGAGCGGTGCTCCCGGGTCGATGTCATACCAGGCGCGCATCTCCATGCCTGCATTGATGGTCACCGGGCGCACGGGAGCGTTCGGAAAGACGAACTTCAGCGGCTGCTCGAGGTTCAGCATGGGCACGATGGGCTCAAAGTCGTGGGCATCTGCCCCCAGGCCGTGCAGCCAGATTACGACCCCGGCGGCGTCACCATCGGCCTCGAGAACCAGACTCTCTAATTTTTCGCTCATGTCACTTTTTTGCTCACGGCTTTGCTCACGGCTGTTTTCCACTCCTGACTGCGCCTCAAGCGTGGGGTAGAGCCCAGTATACGGCGCCGACAGACGTGTGATAATGGCGCCATGGATGACGGACTGGATAGACCGGCGTCCCGGGAGATTGTCAAACTCCGGGGTGCCTGGCGGTTTCTTTTACCCTACCGGGCGCAGGTGATCTTCGCGAGCATCGCGCTGGTGCTGACGGCCACCGTTACCCTTTCCATCGGTCAGGGCATGCGACTGCTCATTGACCGCGGCTTCGGCGATGGCTCAGCCAGCGTGCTGGTAGAATCCATCGGCGTTTTTGCGGTGCTCGTTGTCCTGCTCACGCTAGGCACCTTCGCCCGTTTCTATTTTGTTTCCTGGGTGGGTGAGCGGGTGAGTGCGGATATCCGCCGGGCCGTGTTCTCACACCTCCTGCATCTGCATCCGGGCTTTTTTGAAGCCAATCAACCAACGGAAATCCAGTCCAGGATTACGACGGACACGACGCTCCTGCAGACCGTCATCGGCTCCTCCGTGTCCATTGCGCTCAGGAACGCCCTGATGTTTGTGGGTGGTCTCATCCTGCTCTTCGTGACCAACGCGAAGCTCTCGCTGCTCGTGATCGCCAGCGTCCCTTTCGTGGTGGCACCGGTCATCCTCTTCGGCCGCAGCGTCCGGCGTCTGTCCCGATCCAGTCAGGACCGCCTTGCAGACGTTGGCAGCTACGCCGGGGAAGCGCTCCGGCAGATCAAGATCGTTCAGGCTTTCAATCATCAGGATTCAGACGACCGTGCCTTCGGCGAGCGCGTCGAACTCGCCTTTCAGGTCGCCATCCGGCGTATACGCCAGCGCTCCTATCTCGTGGCGGTGGTTATGCTCCTGGTGCTCTGTGCCATCGCCACCATGCTCTGGGTCGGTGGTCAGGACGTCCTGGCTGGGAATATCTCCCCCGGAGAACTGGCCGCTTTCATCTTTTACGCCTTTATTGTCGCCGGTTCCGTCGGTGCCATCAGTGAGGTTTACAGCGATCTGCAGCGGGCGGCAGGAGCGACAGAACGACTCCTTGAACTGCTCGCGGCGGAGAATGCGCTGCCGGAGCCCGAGCATCCGGAAACCCCTGCGGAGCCGCTCACGCTGGCGGTAGAGGCGGTGGACTTCGCCTATCCGACGCGTCCTGAGCAGCCGGTGCTGCGGGCTGTATCTTTTTCCGTAGCGCCGGGTGAGATGGTGGCCATCGTTGGTCCCTCGGGAGCGGGCAAAAGTACGCTCCTCGATCTGCTGCAGCGTTTTTATGATCCCAGCCACGGCCGCATCAGTCTCGGCGGCGTGGATCTGCGCAAGCTGACCCTGGAGGCGCTGCGGCAGCGCCTTGGCTTCGTGCCTCAGGATCCCGTGCTCTTTGCCGGTACGCTCCGTGACAACCTGCTCTACGGCGCGCTGGACGCAGACGATGCCGCCCTCGATCGGGCTCTGCAGCTCGCTCACGCCAGTGATTTTGTTGCAGCCCTGCCTGCCGGGCTCGATACAGAGATTGGTGAGGGCGGGGTGGGCCTGTCCGGCGGTCAGCGCCAGCGTCTTGCTATCGCCCGGGCCCTGCTGGTTGATCCCGAGATCCTGCTCCTCGATGAAGCCACAAGCGCCCTTGATGCAAGCAGTGAAGAGCATATACGCGAGAGCCTCAAGGAAATGCAGGGCAGCCGCACCGTTGTGGTGATCGCCCACCGGCTGTCGACGGTGCGTCAGGCGGATCGGATCCTCGTCCTTGATCAGGGGGCGCTGGTTGCAAGCGGCACCCATGACACCCTTGTCGCTGAGAACGAGCTCTACGCCCGCTTCGTGCGTATTCAGTTTGCGGGTCAGGCGGATGCTGCCGCGGACGGTGTGAATGGCACTGCGACTTCTGGCGATGGCGCTGCGGCTTCAGGCGAAGGCGCTGCGGCTTCCGGTAAAAGCGCTGCGGCTTCCGGAAAAGAAGCCGGTGACGATTTGAGACTGCTCGGCTCCTGATCTGTTCTGGCGGGTCCTGATCGGCGCCTCCTGTTCCATAGATGAGGCACCCGCCCTCGAGCCTGTCTTCATATCAGGCACCCCGTTACACTGAGGAAAAAGCGCGGCCCTTCTGGCCCGTGGTTAATTAACGCTGCTGGGAGGACCGGTGGCGACAACTTAAGGGGGATGAACATGGGACCGCTTCACGGTATTCGCATCATTGAGCTGGCCGGCATCGGGCCAGGACCTTTCTGCGGCATGATGCTCTCGGACATGGGCGCGGAAGTGATCCGCGTTGACCGGCTTGCACCGGGCGCCCCGGCGCCGAAGGACGTGCTGGCCAGAAACCGCCGCTCTGTCGGGGTGAATCTGAAGAGCCCGGAAGGTGTGGAAACGGTTCTGAAAATGGTCGAGACGGCCGATGCGCTCTTCGAGGGCTTCCGTCCGGGCGTAACCGAGCGCCTTGGCCTCGGCCCGGAAGACTGTCGGGCCCGGAACGAAAAACTCGTCTATGGCCGTATGACCGGCTGGGGCCAGGAAGGCCCCATGGCTCAGGCTGCGGGCCATGACATCAACTACATTGGCCTCTCCGGAGCACTGCACGCCATCGGTCGTCCCGGAGAGAAACCGGTCCCGCCGCTCAATCTCGTCGGCGACTTCGGCGGCGGGGGTATGCTCCTGGCTTACGGTCTTGTCTGCGGCCTCCTTGAGGCACAGAAGTCAGGTAAAGGTCAGGTCGTGG
Source organism: Pseudomonadota bacterium (assembly GCA_039180365.1). Classification (GTDB taxonomy): domain Bacteria; phylum Pseudomonadota; class Gammaproteobacteria; order Pseudomonadales; family Azotimanducaceae; genus SZUA-309. Next base: position 1,562 of record JBCDDI010000029.1, on the reverse strand, counting down.
ATGCGGCCATGGTGGATGGCGCAGCATCTCTTATGGCCATGTTCTTCACCATGGCAGCAGCCAACCGCTTTAATCCGCAGCGGGGCACAAACCTCCTCGACGGCGGCGCGCACTTCTACGACACCTATGAGACGGGCGACGGCAAAGCCATCTGCATCGGCTCCATTGAGCCGCAGTTTTATGCGCTCCTGGTACAGCATGCGGGCCTCGATGCGGAACGTTTCTCTGCACAGATGGACGCCAGTCAATGGCCGGCCTTTAAGGCCGAGCTGACGGAAGTCTTCAAGTCCAAAACGCAGGCCGAATGGTGCGAGATCATGGAAGGCACCGACGTGTGTTTTGCACCGGTTCTGTCGATTTATGAGGCGCCCGAACACCCGCACAACAAGGCGCGCAACACCTTTGTGGAAGTTGACGGAATCGTCCAGCCGGCGCCCTCACCGCGCTTCTCGCGGACCGTGCCGGAGGTTGCGCATGCGGCGCCGCCGCCGGGGGCGGACACGGAAGCGGTGCTCGCCGACTGCGGCTTCAGCGCCGATGAGGTGGCGAGTCTCAAGGAAGCCGGCGTCGTCGGCTGAGGGTCCATGAGCTACGCCACCGAGTATCAGCGCTCGCTGACTGATCCCGAAGGCTTCTGGCAGGAACAGGCAGAAGCGCTGCCCTGGTTCGAAGCTCCTCAGGAAATCCTCTCGCAGGACGAGAATGGCGCCTGGCGCTGGTTTGCCGGCGGAGTGACCAACAGCTGCTTCCTTGCCCTGGACCGGCACCTTGAAGCCGGACGCGGGGAGCAGACGGCGCTGGTTTATGACTCACCGGCAACGGGCGTCGTCAGACGGTTCAGCTATGCGGAGCTGACAGAGCTTGTTGCCAGAGCAGCCGGGGCCCTCAGGTCCCTCGGCGTGGAAAAGGGTGATCGGGTAATCATCTATATGCCGATGATTCCCGAGGCAGCCATTGCCATGCTCGCCTGCGCACGGATCGGCGCGATTCACTCGGTAGTATTTGGGGGCTTCGCGCCTCCGGAGCTTGCAACGCGCATCGATGACGCAACGCCGAAGGTGATTCTCTGCGCCTCCTGCGGCATCGAGTTTACGAACGTCATTCCCTATAAACCGCTCGTTGATGCAGCCATCGATCAGGCGGAACACAAACCCTCGCATACGGTTGTGCTGCAGCGGGAACAGTGCGAGGCCGCTCTCGACCGCCCTGGCGATCTGGACTGGGTGGCTTGGGCCGCGGATGCTGAGCCCGTCGACTGCGTGCCCGTTGCCGCCACCGATCCGCTCTACATCCTCTATACCTCAGGCACGACGGGTAAACCTAAAGGCGTTGTTCGCGACAACGGCGGTCATGCTGTGGCCCTTAACTACAGTATGAAAGCCATCTACGACGTTGATGCTGGTGACACCTTCTGGGCAGCGTCTGATGTCGGCTGGGTGGTGGGCCATAGCTATATCGTTTATGGGCCGCTGATCCGCGGCTGCACGAGCGTGCTCTTCGAGGGAAAACCCGTGCGCACGCCGGACGCCGGTGTGTTCTGGCGCGTGGTCCAGGATCACAAG
>JBCDDI010000028.1:0-14484 GCA_039180365.1 Pseudomonadota bacterium | reverse complement strand
GTGCAGCTACCTGCTCGACGTCATCCTCACCATTCTGGATACGCTGCTGGGCTTAACGGGCAGCAACGCGATTCACCTCGCCAGACAGGTGGTCGCCTACCTGGTCATGCTGATTGCGGGGGTCTGGCTCGTCACACTGGTCCTCTTCGGAGACGTGTTGAGAAAGTGGCTGCTTTTCTGGCTGGCACTGAGCGCGTTCTGGTTGAACACAGGCGCTCAGCCAGTGGGACTCTTTTTCGAAGATCCCCGCAACCCAAGTTACATTCACGTTCTGATCGCATTGCAGGCGGCCATGATTGCAATCACCTTGCTGTCGATACGCCGTCGCTTTGGGCGCTGGTGGGTGACGGAAGGCGTAGCAGCCGGATTCGCTACCGGTTTCTTCCCCTGGCTGGGCAGATTTCTGGGGCGAGCGGTGACCATTGGCGCTCTCTGGCTGATCTACCAACCCTTTGCAGCCATGGGGATCATCGAACAGAGCACCGGCGGCTATGTGAGTTTTACCTGGGACGGCATCCTGACTCGTGACGTGACCTTGAGTGACCAGGCAGGACAGTCCGTCAGGTTGGTCGGGATGATGCACTTCGGCGAACCTGTTGCCTATCAAGAGCTGCTCGAAAGCTTCGAAGCTGCCGATTCGATCGTCCTGGAGGAAGGCGTGACCGATGAAAGCGGCCTGCTGGACGCGGCGCCGCTCACTCTGCGCTGGGGCAGAAATCGCGGCGGCATCGCAGTGCAACCCGGGATGAAAGAAATCCGGGGGGCAAGGCGGATAACAGCTCTGGAGGATCGCCACGCCTGGGTCAACGTCCAGAATGCCGACCTGGACACCTCAGAACTGGGAGCGGAAACCCTCGCCTGGGTGCGCAATTACGCGACCCTACGCAAGCGCGCAGAAAGGCAAAACTTCCCATTACTTTTCGTGCTCGAGGAGCTCAGCGCTTCCTTTAGCGAAGGCGTGTTCAACGACATTCTCTTCGAACGCAACGACCGACTCCTGGCGCATATCACGGCGACGCGTGGCGAATTCGAACGCGTAGTTGTGCCCTGGGGCGCCATGCACATGCCCGGGATAGAAGCCTCACTCATCAAGCTCGGTTTCCGGGACACTGGAACGGAGCGACGCTGGATGTTGCTTCGCTGGAAGACTCTGATCGCAGCACTGCGCGGCAGCGCGATGCCCGTCGAGCGCACCCTGACTACGGAGGCGCTCGAGGCCTATGCAATGCGCTCGGTCGAGGCTATGCAGTTAACGCGACGCCCGGCACTTGCTCTGTTTCCCGCCAACTCGCCCAGTTCAACCACCCCAGGCCTCGAACCAGCCGGCGGCGGTCAGTTAAGCGGCGGCGGAGACAGCCCGCCGATCGGCGTCATGGGCGGCCTGCCAACGCGCTTCGCAGGCGAGCAGTGGCCGCGCAACACCGAAACCGGAATGCCGCTTGGCTTCGTGCTGGAGATCAACCGCAGCGTGACCCACGGTGCCTTCTTCGGTTCGATCAGGCGTATCAGACTGTTTGTGGACTATTCAGAGTTTTTCGGAGAGAACGAGGAAGCCGCCTACGCGGTGCTTATCGATCGGGTCGGCGATCCGGTAAGGGAGATCATCGAGTGGACGCCTCGGGAACTCGACGCACTGGCAGCTGAATTCGGACCTGAACAACGAGACTATGGCGCACAGCTCACCTGGCCGGCCACGGCGCTTCAGTCACGCCCGACGCAGATGGCCGATCGCGAGCTCTTACCGATGAAGCCATTCGCCGTGGACCGCAAAACCATGCTCGAATGGTTCGACATCAGCGATCGCGTCGAGGCTGAATTCAAGCAGGCCTATCCGGAGCTGCTTCTGGATTTCGACAGCACACATATAGGCGGCTACCCGCAGTGGGTTCAGTTCCCAGAAAGCGCTGGAGACCTGCCGTTTTTTCTCCAGGTAACGCCCACCGATGAAATGAACTGGGTAGACGCAGGTATCTTCTATCTCTTTCTGGATCCCGCCGATCCGAGCAGGGTTGTGCTCCTGGGCCAATTCTCCTGACAGCACGGGTGGCCTGATGCCATCGCATCGATCGACCGGCAGAGCTATGGTATTCCCCCGGCACAGAGCGTTCAGATGAGGTCACCGCCCGGTGCCAACGAGAAGAACAGCGAAGCAGCCAATGGCTCCGGGGAAGCAACTCTGGAGCATATAGGAGCGATGCCATGACAAAGACTGCAGAAGTCGATCGGGGTGAAGCAATCCAGGCCCTTGAAAGCCAGATCTTCGAGCTCACACAGAAACTCAACGCTCTACGCAAAGACGCCGCCAGCACAGAAGTACCGGATTACCGATTCCAGACAGAGTCCGGGGAAATCGGCCTCCTTGATCTCTTCGGGGATCAAGACAAGCTTCTGATGATCCACAACATGGGCCAGGGCTGCCGCTACTGCACCCTCTGGGCCGATGGATTTAATGGGTTTGTACCGCATCTGGAGTCGGCTATGGCCGTCGTACTGACGTCGAAAGACGATCCTGCCCTGCAGCGTCGTTTTGCCAACAGCCGCGGCTGGCGCTTCCGCCTCGCGTCACATGGCGGTGGTGACTACATCCGCGAACAGTCTGCCCTGTCTGGTGCCGGAAAAGAGGCCGGTTCGGACAACATGCCTGGTGCCGTCGTTTACGAGCGGGCCGGCGATCGGATTCTGCGTCGGAACAGCGCCGTGTTCGGCCCGGGCGATCTTTATTGCAGCCTCTGGTCGCTGCTTGGACTGGCGGGACTTTCGACGGCGGATTGGACGCCTCAGTTCAGCTACTGGCAACGGCCCGCCAAGCTCGACGACGGCGGCGAAAACGTTCTCGGTTAGTCGTCCTGAGTTTCGAGCGCCGCGGCGATTTCTGCGGACAGCTGATCGAGGAGCGAACCGTGCGCTGCCACCAGCGCCGGGTAGCCATCGCTGGCCTGACGGATGCGTTCGTCGAAGCTGCCGAGGCGCCGCTCCCCCGCCCCGTTCTCAACCACGTAGTCGGCCACAAGGCGCACGGATCCATCTTCGCTGCCGTGCAGCTGGTGCACACTGATCACAATCTTCTGCCTGTCGCCCGTTGAGGTGATGGGTACCGTCTCGACGGAGCGATCAGCCGCGTTCGCGATCCCGACCTGCAGATAACGGCCGAGGGCTTCATCGAGAGGTTCCGCCCAGCGGTGCTGTTTGGCAGCGCGAATTTCTGCGGGCCCGGTTTGCAGAACGACACCGCTCTGATCGAGATACGGCGCTACCTGCACTGGCTTCAGAAGCACGGCAGAGCGCCCCCCACCGGATACCACCTCGAGTTTCTGCGGCCGAAGCAGATATTCGTGCTGCTCTAGCGGCGTTGAGTCGCAACCCGCCAACAGCAGCGCCAGAGCCAAGGTACCAGGCAGCGTCTTCATCAGGGATTCAACCTCGGTTCGGGATCCGGCGTCGCCTTCGGCGGGAACACCAGCGCGTTGGGTTTTTCGGAGAGTTGATCGGCGACGCTGTCGATACTCTGCAGTGTGCCTTTGAGCTCTTCTACGGTGCGCAACAGCTCGTACTGAAACTCCGATTGAGAATCGAAACCCTCGAGCACGTCATCGAGGCGCTGCAGGGCGCTCTGCACGTTCATGGGCAACTGCTGCATACCCTCGCTTTCTGCAACGGAACGCAGCGCCACAAGCGTGCCTTCGAGTTCACCGACGGCAGTTTCAGCGCGCTCGAGAACGCCTTCCAGAGGAAGCCCGTTCAGCTTATCAAGGAGCGCGCTGATCTGGATCTGTATGTGCGCAAGGCCGCCGCTGATCGTCGGGAGCCTTGCATAGCCGAGAAACTCATCGACTGCCTCCGGGCTCTCAACTTCATAGAAATCCATTTCGATAAACATCGCGCCGGTCAGCAGGTTGCCGGATTCGAGGGTTGCCCGTAAGCCTCGCTCCACTGCCACAAGCACCGACTGATGCATGATGTCGAGACCCTCTTCGCTGTCCTCCAGCGCCATGCGCCCCGGCTCAACCTTAATGAGCACAGGGATCGGTCGCCCGACCTCGTTGTCCTCTACGGCCCCGAGATCTTCGAGCATAATCCTGATCACGCTGCCGATCCGGATGCCGCGATAGGTCACCGGCGCGCCGGTGTGGAGCCCGCGCAGTGACTGGGTAAAGGAGACCACATACTCGTTGGCATAGCGGAAGGGATCTTCATGAATGCTCGACTCGTTCGGATAAAGACGGAAAACCGTGTCCGGCTCGACGACGCGACCGGCACCCCTGTTCCGCGGCAGGTCGAAAGAGACCCCACCAACAAGGGCCGACTGCAGCGAGCCAATGGAGAGCTTCACCCCTTCCGTGGAGAGCTCTGCGGAGATCCCACTGGCGTTCCAGAATCTCGTATTGCTGGAGACAAGCTGATCGTAGGGGTCGTCGACAAAAATCGCATAAAGCACGCGCTTGGACTCAACGTCGAGATCCACCTGCTCAACGGTCCCCACCTGATAGCCGCGGTAAAGAATAGGGCTGCCGACGCCGACGGAACCACTCGTCTCACTGATGAGCCGGAAGTGTTTACCGGGCGTGCCCACCGGCGAAGAGGGCCGTCGGTCAAGTCCGTCGAAAGCGCGGCGTCTGGTCGCTTCACCAACGCCTGGAGAGACTTCGATGTAGGCACCGGACAAAAGCGTCCCGAGACCGGAAACAGAAGCCCCGCGCACTTCTGCTTTCATTACCCAGAACTGCGTATCTTCCCGCAGCAGCTCCCGGGCCTCCGGGGAGAGCTCAGCCGTAACAAGCACCCCCTTGAGATCCTCGGCGAGGCGCACGCTGGTGACCGTACCGATGGTCACGTTGCGCACTTTCACCAGCGTTTTTTCTGCCTGAATCCCCTCCGCGCTGGTAAAGCGCAGTGTGACTGTCGGACCCTGCTCAAGGTATGCATTAACGGCCAGCCAGATACCGAGCACCGCGGCGACAACGGGTACGAGCCAGATACCCGAGATCTTCCGTCGGTTCGATTCCACCAGAACCTCTTCGCTCACGTCGGCTCCTCTGTTGCCGCGTTATTAGCAGCGTTTGCAGTCACGGCTGCCGCGTCTTCTTCCGGGCCATCCCAGATCAGCCGGGGATCAAAACTCTCCGCGGCCAGCATGGTTACGATGACCACGCCGGCAAAGGCAAGCGCCGCTGCGCCCGGACGAATAACGATGATGCCCGTGATCTGAATCAGCGCAACAAGAATGGCAACAACAAACACGTCAACCATCGACCACTTGCCAATGAACTCCGTCAGTCGATAAAGCGTGATCCTCTGACGGGCGGATACCGCCTGACCGGATCCAACAGTCCAGCAGAGTGCCGCGACCGTCAGGATCTTGCCGATCGGGACCAGCACGCTCGCTACAAGGATGACGATGGCAACGGGATAAGAACCCATGTTCCAGAGCAGGATCACCCCACCAAGAATCGTACTGTCGGTGGAGCGGCCAAACTGATCGGTGGTCATGATCGGCAGTACGTTCGCTGGCACATAAAGAATCGCGGCAGCAATGAGCAGCGCCACCGTGCGCTGCAGGCTGTTCGGAATACGCACGTGGAGACGGCTGTGACAGCGCGGGCAGATCGACTCCTCAACAGGGACCAGCGCCAGGCAGGTATGGCAGGACTGGAAGCCCGCATCCCGGGCACGCATCGTCATGAGTACCGGGCCCGCTCCACGGCCAGCCAGAAGGCGGCCCGGTCAAGACTCGAGAAGGCCATCAGGAAGAGCAGACTGAAGGCCAGGTAGGCCCAGAAAGCGATTCCAAGCTCCACTTTCGCCATGGCTGCGAGCTTCACCAGACTCACGATCACGCCAATGGCAAAGACCTCAACCATGGCCCAGCCGTTCAGATGAAAGAGCCACCGAGCCGGTGCCAGGAGCCGTTGATGGAAGCGACCGGCCTTAAGAAAACCAGCCAGGAGCAGGATCAGCAGCAGCATGAAGACAGGCACAAGGATCACGAACATAAAAACCAGGAAGGCAATGCCATTGGCGCCATAGCTCGCCAGATAGCTCACGGTCTGTATGAGCGTCATGCCATTGCTGATGCCCGAAGCAGTGATGGAAAGAAACGGGAAGGCCAGCGCCAGCGCGAGCATGGCAAGCGCGGCTACCGCCAGCGCCAGGGCGCGACTGAAGGGATTTTCATAGGCGACAGAGAGCACATGGCCGCAGCGCGGGCAGCGAGCCAGCTGCCCCGGCGCCAGCACCGGCAATTCGGTCAGGAGGTCGCAGTCGGGACAGGCAATGGGCCTGGCATCGCTCACTGACGACGCAGCATCAGAAGCCAAGCTGACCCATCCGGCCAGGAAGGGGTGCTTCGTCATCGACCTCGAGCCAGCCGACGCCTTGATCCTGCGTTGCAAAGGTGAGGGAAGCCACCTGATCTCGCAGCCCCGCAAAGGCGGCTTCCAAAAGCTCCGGGTGATTGTTTTCCTCGCTGACGTGACCGATCACAACCTGCAGATCACCGTGGGCGATGGCCGCAAGAAAACCGGCCGCCTGATCGTTGGAAAGATGTCCGAGATCACTGGCTATTCGGCGTTTGATGCGCTCCGGATAACGGCCACGAACGAGCATGTCGAGGTCATAGTTGCTTTCCATGAGCAGACCCGAGAGACCGCTGTACTGTTCGATCACAAAGGGGGTAACGCAGCCGAGATCTGACACAACCCCGATGGAAACACTGCCGTGTGAAAACACGAACTGCGTCGGCTCGCGGGCGTCGTGGGGCACAACAACCGGCTGCACGGTTACCTCACCAATACTGAACGCAGTGTGCGCACTGATGGCTTCGCCGACCACCGACGCACTCTGCCGCGCTGCACCCAGCGTGCCGTAGGACGCATAAACAGGGATTGCATATTTGTAAGCGAGAGCGGCTACGCCACCGATGTGATCGCTGTGTTCATGAGTAACGAGAATGGCGGAGAGGTCCGCGGCCATGAGTCCAAGCCGCGCCAGGCGATTCTCGGCCTGACGGCAGGTGAAGCCGCAGTCGACCAGGATTCGTTCGCCTCCGATTTCGACAACGGTACCGTTACCGCGGCTACCGCTGCCCAGGGAGGCGAATCGGCTCAACTGGCAAACTCGCGCAGCATGCTGAGCACTTCCTGCCCGAACTCGCGATCTACTGGCGACGCCTGTGCATCGGTAACGCTCACGTGATAGACCGTGTCACCGGCGGGCTCCAGATGCAGCTGCAGCTCGTAACCTCTTTTGCCACGACCGAGAATGCCCGAGAGCCAGCCCCGCTCCTCCCCCGTGAGCACGTTGTCGGGGATGCGCACGTAGTAAACGCCCTCCACCTGGTCGAGATTTTCGACCTCAACTTCTGCGCGATCCAGAGCCTGCCCTACCGTTGCCCAGGCGCGGTCGTAGTCAACGCGCAGCTCAAGGACGGGCGTGCCCTGCTCATTCCGTTCGACGGAGGACTTCACCTGCGCGATGTTGTCCGTGGCCACCATGGAAATGGTCTGCTCGGACACTTTGGCGGCGATATAAGCACCAATTTCACTGAGCGCATCCACTTCGGCGACGGGATTTACCGAGCGAATGGTGTTCAGGTTAATGACGCCAACACTTGGCAGACCAATGACGTCGTTCTCGTGGCGGACATAAACCTCGGAGGTTAACTCTCTGAGGCCGGGCTCGACGCGAATCAGCAGTCGGTCCTGACCTTCCAGAAATCCCTCCTGCTCTTTCGCCTCGCGAATCACCGTTCGGATGATGTCCCGGTAGCGTTCCTCTGACGTATCCAGCCAGGCTGTATCGAGGCGTCCGTACTCGGCCATTTCGCTCGCCACCTGAATGCCGTTTTCCGCGAGAAACTGCTTAACCTTCGGCCACACGGTTGTCGGCCCTTCCGGCACAACAAGCCAGGCCCGGTCTGCCAGACGCTGGATGCGGACTTCATCGCGATTGTCGTTGGAGAAAATGGCGTTCGGCTGCGGCGGCCGATAAGGATAAAACTCAGGATTCAGCTGCCGTGGGGTGCGCGGTATCGGGAAGGGATCGGACACCTTGGCCGCTTGCAGATCACTCGGCACCACAAGCGGCGGCCGCTCCTCGAGATCGAGATAGTCATCCTCCCGATTCACGAAAACGCCTTTGTCATCGTTGTACCAACCGCAGCCCGTAAGCAGCAGCAGGAAGCCCATCGACAGCAGCTTACGCATAGTTTTCTCTGTCAGTGCCTCACGCTTCTTGATCACGCCTGGAGCGCCCCGACCGCTTCGAGACGCTTACGAACTTCTGGTCGAGCCCCTTCGGAGAGCTCGATCAGTGGCAGGCGAATACCAGCTTCGACCCTGCCCATGGCCTGAAGTGCCCACTTGGTCGGTTGCGGGCTGGACTCCACGAAGAGAATCTCGTGAACAGGCTGAAGCATCGCATCCAGGCGCTGTGCCTCGGCATGATCACCGGCCAGAAACGCTTCGCAGAAGTTGGCCATGAGTTCCGGCAGCACATTGGCCGTGACGGAGATGGTGCCGGTGGCGCCAAGCTCGAGCATTCGCAGGGTTTGGGCGTCTTCGCCGGACAACAGCACAAAGTCCGCAGGCACAATGGGCTTCAAGGCGCCGATCCGCTCCGCGTCGCCACAGGCTTCCTTGATTCCGATAATCCGTTCGTGCGTCGCCAGGCGGGCGACCGTCTCCGGAAGCATGTCGCAGGCCGTGCGCGGGGTGACGTTGTAGAGCACCACGGGCAGGGAGGTCGCCTCCGCAATGGCCGTGAAGTGGCGGAACAGCCCTTCCTGCGTGGGGCGATTGTAGTAGGGAACAACAGACAGACAGGCATCCGCACCGGCATCTTCAGCCTGCTTCGTCAGGTGAATGGCCTCGGCGGTTGAGTTCGCACCGGTACCGGCGACAACGGGTATCCGGCCCTTGGTACAGGCCACCGTGCGCGCCACAACCTCGAGATGCTCATCCACGGCCAGCGTTGCCGATTCGCCAGTGGTGCCAACAGGCACCAGCCCGTGCGTGCCGGCTTCGATGTGCCATTCAACCAGGCCCTCGAGGGACGCCCAATCAATGGACCCATCGGCATGCATCGGCGTAATGAGCGCGACCAGGCTACCGCGGAGAGGTTCTTTGAGCATGGGTGTTATTCAAGCAACCCGGCGAGCTGTGCAAAACCGCGCCATGGTACTTGCCGGGGTTCTGCCTCTCAAGAGACCTCAGCAGTTGCTTCTTCGACCCCAGGCAATTCCTGGGAAAGCTGGGTCTCGGAATGCCTCGCCTCGGGCAGCTCGTTGCTCGGCCAGGCGTTGTAAATCGCTTTGACAAGCGTCGCCAGGGGGATCGCGAAGAACACACCCCAAACCCCCCAGATACCGCCGAAGGCCAGCACCGCCACGATGATGGTGATCGGATGCAGATCCACCGCCTCGGAGAAGAGCAGCGGCACCAGCACGTTACCATCAAGGGCCTGAATGATGCCGTAGGCGATCAGCACCCAGGCCGTGTCCCAGGTCCAGCCGAACTGAAAAACCGCCACGAGGGCCACGGGGATGGTGACGACCGCCGCGCCGACAAAGGGCACGAGCACCGACAAGCCTACGATCAAGCCGAGCAGCGCCGCGTAGTTGACGCCGAGCAGCTCGAAAACGACAAAGGTTACGGAGCCGACGATGAGAATCTCGATGAACTTGCCGCGGACGTAGTTGGCGAGCTGCGCGTTCATCTCGTTGCCAACGCGATCGAGAAGCGGTCGTTCACGGGGCAGCAGCGACTGGAACCAGTCCAGCAGCGGTCCTTTGTCTTTCAGGAAGAAAAACACGGAAATCGGCACGAGAATCAGAAAAATCAGGATCCCTACGACGGATGGCACCTGCGTGAGCACCGCATTGAGCACGGAACCGCTGACGCTGCCCACCTCTCCCGCCGCCATGTTAAGCCAGCGATCAACCTGTTCAGCGGTCACAAAACCCGGCGCCACCTCAGGCAGATCACCAAGCATCACCTGGAGCCTGGCCATGATGTTCGGCAGTGAATTTCTGAGCGCCGCGAGCTGCTGCCAGATGAGCGGCACCACAAACAGCAGCACCGTCGTGAGACCACCGAGAAACAGCACAAAGGTCAGGTAAACCGAGGGTCGCTCCGGCATGCCCCAGGAGGTAAGCCGTTTGACGAGACCCTGCAGCAGGAAAGCCAACACCAGGCCGGTAAGCACCGGTGCCAGCATGCCGCCGAACACGACCAGCAGGAAGAGCCCCGTAACGAGGAAGACGACAAGATAGATCGCCTCTTCGTTGGAGAAATGCTGGTTGATCCAGCCGCTGATGACTTCGACGAAGCGCATGGGCTCAGGCGTCTTTCTTTCTCAGGAGATAGCTGAAGACGTCGGCTTCTTTCCCGGACTCAAGCAGGGCATGGCCGCTCTGCGCGGAGAAGGTGGCGAAATCACGCTCCGATCCCGGATCCGTGGCGAGTACCCGCAGCAGCGCCCCGGGTGGCAGCCCATTGAGAGCGCGTTTCGCCTTCAACAGCGGCATGGGACAGTTGAGGCCCTTTACATCAAGCACCGTCTCGCTGCCGGAAGTATCTGATTCTGTTGAATTTTCTGATGATTTCACGCGGTTTTCTGAATGCCCTGTGAGAATGGGGGCATGATAACTGGTTTTGAACTTTTGATGCCCGACACACGTCCATCAAGTATCATCGAGAGACGGTTGACGGCAGGGAAAGGCCGCAATTTTCAAGGACCTGGCAGGCCGGGCCTTGCAGGGCAGTCTCACGCAGGCCACACAGCAATTCCAGGAAACATCGACCGGACCGTGAATACCAGGCAACCAAAACCGAGCTGGCAGAGCTCGCTTCGACGGAGCGCTCTCCGCCGTCTGCTTCTGCTGCCTGTCTTGAGCCTCATTGCCAGCACCGCAGCTGCAGCGCCGCACGATCTGCCAAGCCTCGGCGACGGCTCTTCGAGCATCGTCTCCCCGGCCATGGAGAAGCAGATTGGCCGGCAGTTCCTGAAGCAGATCAACGCCGTCGTTCCGACCATCAACGATCCGATCCTGAAGTACTACGTGGATCGCCACCTCGCCGACCTCGCCCAGTATTCGCAGATGCAGGAAAAGGTGCTGGAGATCGTGCTCATCGACTCGCCAGCCGTAAACGCATTCGCGGCTCCCGGCGGGGTCGTTGGGGTAAACCTTGGTCTGCTGGTGGTCGCCGAAGACGTTCACGAATACTCCTCCGTAATGGCCCACGAGCTTGCGCACCTTTCGCAGCGGCACTTCGCCCGCGGCATCGAGGAGCAACGCCGGGCAACGCTGCCGACCATGGCCTCGCTTATTGCCGCAATCGCCCTGGGTATGGCCGCCGGTGGTGACGCTGGCCTCGCGGCCATGTCAGCCTCGCAGGCCGCATCGATGTCGAGCCAGCTGCGCTACAGCCGCTCCCGGGAAACGGAAGCAGATCGGATCGGTATGAACACGCTGGTCAACGCCGGTATGGATCCGGACGGCATGGCACGCATGTTTGACCGCATGGGTCGCGCCTATCGTTACTCGAGCCGGCCGCCGGAGTTTCTGCTCACACACCCGCTCTCTGAGACCCGTGTTGCCGATGCCAAGGTGCAGGCGCTCAGCTACCCGAAGAAGAATTACGAGGATTCGCCGGATTACATTCTGGCGCGCATGCGGGCCATGGTGCACTACGCCAGCAGTCCGGAGGCAGCCGTTAAGCAATTCCGCAGGCAGGTCCGGGAGAATCCCGATTCGCAGCCCGCGCAGTACGGCCTGGCTCTGGCCCTGTCCCGCGCCGGTGAACACGAGGAGGCTCTGCCTCTGGCCGACATGCTGTTTGCCAACGCGCCGGACCGGCTGCTGTTTGTTGCCGCCTACGCGGAGTTCCTCACGGCCGCCGGCGAATATGACCAGGCGCTGACGCTCCTCGAGCGCCAGCTGCTCTTGAATCCGGATAATCCGCCGCTGGCGATGCTCTACGCCGACGCCCTCGAGAAGAACGAGGAATACGACATCGCCGAGTCGATCCTGAAACGCCAGAGCGCGCTGCGCCCGAACGATATCGATGTCTGGTACGCGCTTGCTGAAGTCTCCGGGAAAGCCGGCGACATTGTGGGTGTCCATCGAGCTCGGGCAGAGTTCTTCGCCCTCCACGGCGCCTACAATCGCGCCATTCAGCATCTGGAGTACGCACGGCGCCTCGTGGCACGAACCGACAAGCAGCTCCACGCCATGCTGGATCAGCGCATTAACGACCTGCGAACGGAACTGCGCATCGCCCAGTCCTGAGGCCTCAGGGCTCTATGCCTTGAACGCTAACATGCGATTCAGGGGGACCATTGCCTGCTCCGCGATACCCGGCTCCACGAACACTTCGTTTGCGGCGAAGAGAGCATCGTTACGCAGCATCTCCGCCAGCGCCGTCAGCTCATTCATCGCCATCCAGGGGCAGTGTGCGCAGCTGCGACAGGTTGCCCCGTCACCGGCCGTCGGCGCCTCAAGGAAGCGTTTCCCGGGATTAAGCTGCCGCAGCTTGTGGAAGAGACCCCGGTCCGTGGCAACGATAAAGGTGTCCAGAGGCAGCGTTTCCGCCGCTTTCAGAATCTGACTCGTGGAACCCACGGCATCGGCGATGTCGATAACGGCAGCAGGCGACTCCGGGTGTACGAGTACGCCGGCATCGGGGTAGACGGCCTTCAGATCAAAAAGCGCCTTCGCCTTAAATTCCTCGTGCACCACGCAGGCACCGGACCAGAGCAGCATGTCGGCACCGGTCTGGTGTTGAATGTAGTGCCCGAGATGTTTGTCCGGCGCCCAGAGGATTTTCTCACCTTTCGCATCAAGCGCTTCAACGATCGGCAGGGCAACACTGCTGGTTACCACCCAGTCTGAGAGTGCCTTCACCCGAGCAGAGGTGTTTGCGTAGACCACTACCGTGCGATCCGGATGGTCGGCGCAGAAGGCCTCGAATTCGTCCGGCGGGCAGCCGAGATCGAGGGAACACTCTGCCTCAAGGGTCGGCATGACCACCCGCTTCTCCGGCGAAAGGATTTTCGCCGTTTCCCCCATGAAACGAACGCCCGCCACCACCAGTGTGTCCTTGCCCTGATCGCGGCCGAAGCGCGCCATCTCCAGCGAATCAGACACGGCACCGCCGGTTTCCTCGGCAAGGTCCTGCACGTCTCCATCCACATAATAGTGGGCAATCAGCGTTGCGCCGCGCGCTTCCAGGAGCTCGGCAATCTCTGCCTTCAGGTCCGCTTTCGCCGCTGGGCCGAGGGCTTCGGGCTCGAAAAGCGGCACCCGTTCCTCGGGGAGGCTGTAGTCTGGTATCTTGGCTTGGTTGGTCACTTGCTTGGTCACCTGGTTGGCCGCAGGGACTGGTCTATTCAGCTGGAGCAAGCGGCTGAAAAAACGCCTCGCTCAGCAACAGTCGCCCGATGTAATCCTCAATTTTATCACGCATGCCCCATCTGCTGCTGCTCGTCGGCGATCTCGCCAAAGCCCACAACGATAACCACGCCCGTCTCGAGCGAGCCTTCGCCGACGCCGGTTGGACCGTGACTCGTGCAGACCATGAAAGCGTCGAGGTTAGAGCCAATCGCCTGTGGATCGCTAATGGAACGCCCGAGGCTTTCGATCTCATCTGGCTTGTCGGTTTCGGCAGAGCCGCGGGCTTTTTTGATCGCGTGCAGCTCCTCGATCAGCTGCCGGCGCATCGCTTCGTCAACGCCCCGGGTGCCATGACCTCCCTGCATGGAAAACACCGTTGGCTCGAGCGTATGCCGGAGACTCATACCAGCAGCTCTGCCGCCTATCTGCTGGAAGTGCTTTCGAGCGGTGGCGAATGGGTACTCAAGCCGCCGGCCGGCAGCTACGGGCGAGACGTTGAGCGCTTCGCAGCTGGCGAAGCCACCCTTGATGCGGTCCGGGCCCTGAAGCGTCGCAACGGCGATGGTTACCTCATCGCGCAGCGTTATCTGCCGGAAATCAAACATGGCGAGAAACGCACCCTCGTTGCCGCCGGTGAGCTTATCGGCACCTATCTACGCCGCCCTACGAGTACCCTCGCGAACCTGTCGGCGGGGGGCGTTGCCGAACGGGCGACCCTCGACCCCGAGGAGCGCGCCTGGGTAGAGCCTCTGGCCCGGGAGCTCTGCGATCTCGGCATCCGCTTCGGGGCCATCGACTCGGTGGGAGAGGCGCTCATAGAGGTGAATGTCGCCAATCCCGGTGGCCTCGCCACCCTCGAAGCGCTGACGGGTGTGAATCTGACCCCAAGCGTTGCCCGCGCCATCGGCCGCTGGCACGCCGGTCAGAATGGGACCGCTTAAGCACCGCCGCACCGGCTGCCGGCCTTGTTTTCCGCGAGAGCGACCGTAGACTGCTCGGTCTGCAAAAACACAGGCTCTTGAAAGGAGATATCCATGGGACTGTTGGACGGTAAAGTCGCGCTGGTGACCGGCGCAGGCGGCGGTCTCGGCCGG
>JBCDDI010000027.1:0-14633 GCA_039180365.1 Pseudomonadota bacterium | reverse complement strand
GCCCCGACCGTGTGGGCAATGGTGTTCAGCGTGAGGATGGCGGTAAGGGGCTGGACCGCGTCGTGGTCTTTGAGCTGCAACCAGAGCGCGCCGGCTTTTTTGCCGTCCCGATGCAGAAGATGCGCATGGCTGATCGTCGTCGACAGCAGCACGCTCTCAAGCAGCGAGCAGATGAACGAGACGCCGAGCGCCAGGACAAGGTAAACGGTCAGCACAGCGCGATCATGGAGGCCTTTAGGAGAAAGGTCAAAGTGCCGCCGCAGTCTTCAAGCGACCGTCGGCCGCTGCTAGGCGGGTGACCGGCTAGCGGGATTGACGCTAATATCGACCCTCAAGTCACAGCTCGCGGGAAGGGATGCATATGAACGATCAGGACAACGCACCAGGGCCCACGGAATCCAATCGTGAGGCGCAACAGTGGGGCATGTTCGCCCATCTCTCGGCGCTCATCGGCTTTGTCATCCCCTTTGGTAACGTCATCGGTCCGCTGGTGGTCTGGCAGATGAAAAAGGATGACAACTTCATCGCCGATCAGGGCAAAGAAGCCCTGAACTTTCAGATTACGGTCACCCTCGCGGTGTTCGCCTGCCTGCTTCTGAGCCTTATTGTGATCGGTATGCTGCTGTTACCGGTTGTCGGTCTGGCCGCTCTGGTCCTGACCATCATCGGCGGCGTTAAGGCAAATGGCGGGGAACGCTACCGCTATCCCTTCGCCCTCCGACTGGTCACCTGAAAGGAAGCCGTCTAAGGAGCACAGCGACTCAGAAAAGCCGCCGGTAGGCCGTCTGATCGGCCTGTTTAAAAAACGCTTCCCAGTCGGCGTCCGAAAGGAGATCAGGTTCTCCGAGCTGACGGGCGAGCACGTAGTGCCGGCAGAGTATTTCCAACCGTTCAACGCGGGCAATGGCGCTATCGAGATCGTCACCGCGGGCAATGGCGCCATGGTTAGCCAGCAGGCAGGCGACGCGATCGGTTAGTGCCGCGGCGGCATCCAAAGCCAGTCGCTCGGTGCCGAAGGTGGCATAAGGCACGCAGGGCACATCCGGACCACCGAGCGTGCCAACCATGTAATGAAAGCCGGGCAGCGGCTGATTGTGGCAGGCCAGGGCGACGCAATAGTCGGAGTGCGTATGCACGACGGCGTTCGCGGCCTCGTGACGCTCGTAGATCGCCTGATGCATGCGCCATTCGGAGCTTGGTCGATGCGCCCCGCTGAAGGACCCGTCCGGGTGCACTTTCACCACTCGTTCCGGCGTCAGGTTCTCGGCCGTCGCCCCGGAGCAGGATACCAGCATGCCGTCCGGCACCCGCACACTCACGTTGCCGGAGGCCTGGTCCGTGAGGCCCATGGCCACGATCCGGGCATAAGCGGTAATTAAGGTTTCTCTGAGTGTGTCCTCGCCCTGCATCCCACGATGGTTTCAGTTCATGAGATGAGGGTCAAACAGGCGCAACAGGGCGGCTAGAGATTGACAGACATGCGCCATTCTGGAGGCACGCCATGGGCTTCGGGATCTGGCGCCCGGGATTCCACAAGCAGTTCAAGGCCCATGGCCCGGTAGAACTCAACGGCCGGATTGTCCGACAGCACATCGAGCTCGAGGGCTCTGAAGGCCGCTTTCCGGCCGAGGTCCATAGCATTCTCGAGCAGCGCCCTGCCCAGGCGGCGGCCACGCGCCTCGGGTTTTACAGACAGGGCATGCACATACCAGACACCGGGGCGCGTCACCGGATTCAACCAGCTGGCGTGATCGCTGCGAGTGATAACACCCGTCAGCGCAGCCTCATCCGCCACGCCACTCTCGAAAAGTGCGGGCCAGAGCTCACCCAGGGCGGACTGACGAGGCCGGTACTCAGCCCCTTCAAATCCGATTTCGATGCCGAGTAGCGTTTCACCGTCTAGGGCGAGACGAGTGCCGTCCCAGGCGAAGAGCGTGCCCGGCGCAAGCCAGGAACGGCGAACCAGCTCATCAAAGAGAGCGCGATCCTGAAAATGGTAGTCATAGGAGCTCGGGCCGGTGGCGTAGACCAGTTCCGGTATTTCGTCGGCATAGCGCTCCGCGAGCGCAGCATCGGCAGAAACGATCTCCATGGTTCAGGCTCTCCTCATGGTCAGGTGGAATGGTTTGGCTGTGATCTGCCGCGGTGAATTACGAGCCGCTTCTGATGCGGTCGGGCGTTAGCGTCAAGGTGACGAAGGCGGCAGCATTGGCCACCCAGGAATCAAGAGTCTCCTTCCGTTCTGGATCATCGAGATTCCAGTACCGGGCACCCAGGCGCGCGATGAGTCCGCTCGCGTCCTGCTCCTGAACGGCCACGGTGCCATCGAAGGCCACCCAGTGCTCGGGTTCACCGATGTGGTTGGTCACGAGCACGGAGATACGGGGATCCCGTTCCAGGCGCCTGAGCTTAGCGCTGCCAACTGCTGCAAACATGCGCACTTCTCCATCCGCCCATTCGAACCAGACCGGCACCCCCATGGGGATGCCGTTTTTGCGGTTGCTGATGAGCATGGCCAGCCGCGGAGCTTCAAGAAAAGTCTGTAACTGGTCGTCTTCCATGGCGCTTCGTCCTTGCTTCCTTTCGGTCGGGAAGCTAGTTTAGGTTATCAACCTAATATGTCAACGACCTATTTTTACGTTGCCACTCATTAAGGTACGCACACATGAGCGCGATGAAGCCGACGAAAGCCGCCACCGCCAAAGGATCGTCCACACGACTCAGAATTCTCGCCGCCGCCCGAGCTGCGCTCATCGCTCGGGATCGCGAGGGCCTGGTCATGCGGGAGGTGGCCGAGCAGTGCGGGATTCGCCTCGGCAATCTGCAGTACTACTTCCCCACTACCGAGACGCTGGTGCTCGCCGTGATCGAGGCCGAAAGCGCGAAAGACCTGGAAATGATGGAGAACGCCGGCAGGGATACAGCTTCGCCCGCAGACGCTCTGGAACGGCTGGTCCGGGAACTGATCACGCGCTGGCGCGGAGAGAGTGGCCCGATCTTCGCGATCCTGAATCAGCAGTCGCTGCACAGCGACGCCTACCGCGCGCTGTTTAAAACCATCTACCGACAGCACTATCGCGTGCTGGAGGCGGCGATCGATCGTCTGGTGCCGGGACTCCCGCCGGCTGAACGTGCCATGCGCGCCCGTCTGCTAACGGCCCTCATTGACGGCAGCCCCTACCAGACTGAAATCCGCCGAAAGCCTTTCACGGACAGGATCGTCGACCAGGCATTGGCTATCGCCCGGGAGGGCTGAAAAGCGTCAATCAACCACAGTCGAGGCCACCGGCAGCACGCTCTCCCGCTATCGCCGTGGCTACCTCGCGAAGCGCGCTCTGGGCTTCCGTTACGGTGGTGATGTCCGAATCCAGCTCCAGGACCCGGGTGAAATCCGGTGTGTTCCCGAGGTCATCGACGATGAGTACCTCCAGCCAACGCGCGGCAAGGCGGTGGTTGTCGTCATCCGCGAGCCGGCCCGGCATTGAGTAGCGGATGGCTTCCTCGTGCGCACAGCGTACGAGGGCTTCGAAGCCTGCCACGGTCTCAGCACCGAGGGCGTCGTCGACGGGCACGCTGGTTGTTCCCGCGCTTGCACTGCTTTCGCTCGCGGCGTTCTCCCGCTCAGCGGCCTGCCGAGCCGCAATCTGCGCCTCCAGCAGCGCCCGTTCCTGGTCGAGGGCCGCCATTTCCGCGCTGAGCTCCGCCTTGTCTTCCTGAAGTTGGGCCTGATCCTGCTGCAGGTCGCTAAGCCGGTCGGCTTGATCCTCGATCGCCCAGCCTTGGGAGCTGCTTCGGCGTGCTTCCCCTGAAGACGCATCGGAAGCCGCACCGATACCGGCACCAATCAAAGCGCCCGCCGCCACGTCAAAAAAGTCAAAGCCGAGGATCAGCCCGGCGAAAGCACCGATCGCTGCACCTTTCCCGGCATCAGAGGCATAACCTGCCGATGCCAGGGTCAGACTCAGGGCGAGGCCACCGACGCCCAGAACCCTTTTTAAGCTACCAGTCGAAGCCACCACCAAAATCTCCGCCGAAGTCACCGCCGAAATCCGCCGGTGAATAGTCATCAAAAGTATTCACCTCGAAGTCTGATTCGTAGGGTGTCTGATCGAAGTTCGACTCCATCTGATCCATCACCTCATAACCCGCGTCCGTATCAACGTCGTCCCAGCCTCCCGGGATATCACCGGTCAGCTCGGCCATATCGCCCTCAGCCAGCCCGAAGTCTCCGTCGTCCAGATACAGTTCGCTCTCGATGAGCGCTTCGTCGGTGATATCGATCTCGTCGAGACCGAGGTCGGCGACGTCGTAGTAGTCGTCCATGAGCGCCCAGTCGTATTCGATGGCATCCCAGCCATCCACCCAGATATCGATGTTGATGTCGATCCAGCCGGGGCACCAGATTCCCCAGGGTCCCCACCACCAGTGCCATGCCCAGAGCCAGCTGGAAACCATGTGCCCGGCGAAGAAACCGCCCACATAGCCGCGGTGATCGCGAGACGAGCGGATCCGCTTTGACTGCTCTCGAATCCGGTCGATACCTTTCTGGATATCCCGGTTGTTACGACCCAGCTTCTGCTCGACGACCTTGAGCTTTTTCTCCAGCTCATCCTGCTGGGCGACGAGCTTATCGAGGGCCTTCTGTTCTTCCGCTGTGAGCTCCCCACCCTGCTTCAGGCGTTGCGCATAGGGCCCGAAGTTCTCGTTCAGGCGCAGCACGATCTTCTGCAGACGCTCCATCTCGTCGGCCAGCTTGGCGCTGCCACCGCCATTCATGATGCGAGCGATATCCGCCTGCTCAACGGCCGCAAGGCTCGTTGCCAACTGATCAAAAAACGCGTCGCTCTTGAGCGTCAGTGAGGTGCGCGCGTTGGCAAGCTCCTGGTTGGCCGTCTTGAGGCCGTCCCAGAACGGCTTGGTCTTGGCCGTGGAGCCCTTGAAGGTGCTCTCCTGTTCCGCTGTCGTCACCAGTTGCCCTAAGGCGCGCTGCGCGCTGTTAAGCAGCTCTGCCGCATTTGCCTGCCCGCTCTCCGCGGCTTGCGCTTCGGCAGACGGCGGCTCCGTCGTTTGTGCCTGCGCAACCGCGACGCAACACCAGAACAGGCAAATCCACCCTACCTTGCGGAATGGCTCAGGCCGCAGCGTTGCGGCTCCGGTTCGCTTCATAGTCACACCTTGAGGAACTCTACTGTCAGCGGCGCAGTGTGCCATCAGCCGCCGGCCGCGCACCAGCGGAGCTCGAGGCAGGCTCCACTGCCACTCAGAGCAGATCTTCGATCGGCAGCAAGCTGAAAAAGAAGTCCGCCATGCGCTGCCCGCCGCTGCGGGCCGGCTGCTGATGAACCGTGCCTTCGTGCGAGGTCCACTGAAGCTCGCCGCGCTCATCGAGGCTTACCTTCCAGCTGTTTTCGGGTTGGATATACAGCTCGGCGAGCGCTTCGATGGCACCGCAGAAAGACTCGGATTCGAACACGAGACCGTTCTCCGTATTGATGATCACGGCACGGGGATCGAGGTTCAGAGACCCGACAAAACAGAGCCGGCCATCGGTGATGGAGGTTTTCGGATGAAAGGCCACATAGTCCGCTCGGTTTGGCACCACGTCCGCCATGGCGCGCAAAGCCGCGCTCGGCTGGTGGTGAAACTCATAGAGCTCGGCACCCGCTTCGAGAATGCCTCTGCGGTAGCGCTTGTAGTGGGCGTTCGCCGCTTCGAGATCGCCGCTGCTGAGCGACGCAGTCAGGAGCGTTACCTTAAGGCCGCTGTCGACCATCTCCCGTAGCTCAAGGAGGCCTTCTTTCTGAGGAATCAGATACGGGGTGATCATGTAGACGTGCTGATCGTCTGGGGTACCGAACTCTTCCACCATGTCGTAGAGGCGATAGCTGTTGTCGTCGTCTTCCTCGGGATCGTCCTGCAGGAAGGTTCCGGCACCGCCGTGCACGTCCGTTGCAGCCGCGCTGAAAAACGATGACCAATCAGCAGGCTGTGGCGGGTAAGCCGCCAGCGTCTCCGCCTGCTCGATCAGAAACGCGTCCACCTCCTCCCGCACTTGCGCCAGCTCATTGCCTTCTGCGTCCGGATTCAGGGCACTGGCCGGATAAGCGGGTGCTGAGTTCCAATAGCGGTCGAAGGCGTCCGTCACGGTGCCCATGACGGCACCCATCACCAGGGCATCCAGGTCAACAAAGTTGTAGTTGTCGCCAGTGCCGTAGTACTCATCAGCAAGGTTTCGCCCACCCACCAGCGCAACCCGGCCGTCGGTGACCATGAGCTTGTTATGCATACGCCGGTTAAACGCGTTGAAGCCGCCCGCAAAGCTTCCAGCGATGCCGAGCTTTCCGGACCTGTAGCGACCCGCGTTAAAGACCTTGAAGTGGATATTCGGGTGCGAATCGATCGCAGCGAGTACCGCGTCGGGTCCGTCGAGGCCGCTGTTTGCCAGCAGATAGAGATCATCCATGAGCAGGCGAATGTGCACGCCGCGATCGGCCGCCAACAGCAGGCGCTTGAGGAGCAGCGTACCCGCCGCATCCCCAGCCCAGACAAAGTACTGCATGTCGATGGAGATCTCTGCGCTGTCGATGAGCGCCAGGCGCCACTCCATGGCACTTTGCGCGTCCGGCACCAGTATCGCCGCATCGGTGGTGCCCACCTCGGCGAGGGCCCTTTGCGTCATTTCAAAGACCGGTCCTTCTGTGGCCGCAGGCAAGGCTTTGAGAACCTCAACGGGAACTGCAGCGTCGTCAACTTCAGGCAGACTTCGACAGCCACCGATCGCAAGTACAAGCAGAACAAGCACCAGGCCGCGCAGCAGCGGTTCTGCCGCCACCGTGATCGCTTTCCCTGTGTTCCTAAACACATCTACTCCTGCAGCTTGCCCGGTAGTCGTAAGATAGCGGTCCGTACCGCTGCATGGCGACCCGCGCGCGGTCAACGGCTCTGTGAGCTATCTTAAGGAGCGGTGCCGGGAGGGCCGCGCGCCATTCATCCGTCATCCGTCATCCGTCATCCGTCATCCGTCCATCCGCCGAACCAGCGAGGAGTCCCGAGATGCTCAAACTGATCGCCTATGTCACTGCGAGACCCGGTCTCTCACGAGACGAATTCATCAACTACTACGAGAACAACCACGTGCCGCTGGTGCGAAAGCTGCTACCCATGGTCGGCGCCTACCGGCGCAACTACGTCACGCCGGGACTGCTGCCGAACGGTGATGCGGAGGTCGATTATGACGCGGTGACGGAGATTGAGTTCGCGGACAAGGCGGCTTTCGATGCCTTCTACGAGACCATCGGCCAGCCTGAGGTGAACGCTCAGATCAGAGCCGACGAGGCACAGTTCCTGGATACCGAGGCGACGCGCATCGTCGGTACCACCAGCTACGATCAAGGCCCCTGAGGAACGGGGACCAATTAAGCGACCGATGTCAGCGCTTTGTGCTCGGTCCGCCCTCCGAAAGTGATCACGGTGAGCCAGCCCGGGGTTACGCATTGTGCCCAGTGCCAGACGCCCTTCGGAATGAGGAGGCTTTCACGGGCTTTCAGCGTGTGGGCCGTGACGCCGTCTGGGCCTTCGAGGTACACGGTCGCTTGGCCGTCGTGCAGGACAAGAAGCTCGTCACCCTTGGGGTGCATTTCTTTCTGCGGAAAGTCAAAGTCCAGGAAGTAGAAGCTGATCAGGCCATCGTTGGGGATCTTGCCCGCCTTCATGTTCGGCCAGAATGCCGCGTCCATGGGAACTGGCGTGAGTTTGTGGTCGTCCCCTTCAATGGTCCACACCGCACTGTTAAGCGGGTGCGAGGTTGCTCTGTCGAGTGTCATGTCGTCGTGCCCTGTCCTTAAAGGGAGGAAGTAAGACACAGGCTCCGAGGAGATCCTGAGCGAGCTTCATCTCTGCTGATGGTACGTTCTGTCTGAGAACCTAGGTGGTATCCTTCGGCGGACGCTTCTCGAGAGATGTTTCGGTCGGTTGCGGCGTTACTCCGATCACGCGCACTCCTTCCGTCTCGAATCGATGCCAGGTACCTTCCGGCACGACGACCAGCTGCCCCGCGGCCAGCGTTAGCCGTAGCTCTTCATCGTCAACCAGCAGAATCAGATCCGCAGCACCTTCCTGCACAACAACCAGTTCGTCGCCGGGGTGACGTTCCCAGGGTGTGTGGCCGGAGAAACTCGCAGCAAAAACGCCGCCGGAGCCGAATTCGCTCAGCAACGCGAAGGAATTTGCGTCATCCGCCGCGACCATGGCGACCATTTTCGGGAGCGCCGGCATTGCTGAAAAGGTCCCTGATATGTCGATAGCAGTGGCTTTCATCGTTCAGCGCTCCTCACCAGCGGCTCTGCAGAAGTGCATCTCACCGAATACTGATCCCCGCGGAGCTCGTCTGTAAAGCGAATCCCTTTCAGCTTCCCTGAAGTACGTGTCATCGACAGCGCAAGATCCTTTAGCGAAGATCGCGAGCTACCGCCTATTAAACCCGCAACCATCCAGCCAGCAGCCGGGGAACAAGTGAGGTGCAAAGCGATGACTTTGAAAGTGGTGGACCTGAGCCAGACGGTGCTTGATATCCGAGGCGATCGCTCGATCACGGCCCGTGCGCGCGAGCCTGGGAATATGCAGCGAATTGACGGCCTCACGCTCGGATACGTCGAGTCGACACACGGCTTTCCTCACAATGGAGAGCGACATCCCGACGGCGATGAGCTCCTGATCCTGCTTTCCGGACGCCTGCGCATCAGCGCGGATTCGCAGGAAGAGGATGTGATCATGGACCCTGGGTCAGCCTGCATCGTTCCTAAGGGAGAGTGGCACAAAGTTCACGTGCTTGAGCCATCCAGCTTTATCTATGCCTCGCCCGGCCCGAACGGAGAGCATCGAGCGCTCTCCGAGGAGGAGTTGGAAGCCTGGCGCCGCAAAATGGCTGACGAATCGGCGTAGACGGTCAGTCGTCGCCCGCCGCCAGTTCCGCGCCTTCGTCCGACACGCTTTCCGGCACCACATCGAGGAAGCGCATGGTCATGAAGCCGAAGAACATCTCGTGCTGGGTCTGCAGCCCAAAGTGCACGGGCTTCGAAGGATCGGGATTGCCGGGATTGCGATCGGAGTTGTCCATGGCGCCATTCACCACAATCGTCGTGCCAGCGGGAATGAAAACCGGTTCTTCCAGCTGGTAGTTGAACTGCCAGTTGAAGTCGTACTTCGGCACAGAAAGCAGCAGTTCTTCCGATCCATCAGGATACCGGGCCGTGTAGCTCATGCGCTTACCGCGATAATGCATGTGCGGCATCATGGCGTAGAGATAGGCGTCCTGCTCGATGAGCTCCTCACCGATGATCTCGTGCTCGCTCTCGTGCGGCGGCACCATGAAGCGGCGCTGAGCAGCAACCACCTCTTTCATGACGTGCTTCGGCGGCGCGTCATGGAGGAAAACGCCGATCTTCGTTTCATCCACGGTGGCTTTACCGGACGTTGTGTAGTGCATCTGCAGGAGCAGATTGGCGCCCTTCTGCAGCAGGCGGCCACCCTCCTCGCCAAAGTCTTCGCCAACGCGTCCGGGGGCAAAGCCGCCGACGCTTTCACCGCGGCCGACCGTGTCCCGACGGCCCGCCTGACCGCGGTCTGCGGGTGTCTGAACATAGGCAATCACGTGGTGCAGCACCTGCCGGTCACCGGGAACAAACTCCATTGCGCGCACCCAGATGTCTTCTTCCAGCCCGAGCTTCAGCGGGATATAGCGGTAGTCGACCAGCCCGGTCGCCGGGATCTGCTGCGCGGGAATCGTGTAAACCAGGTCAGGCTCACCCATGGTGAACGTTGTTTCTTCGAAGACGAGCGCTGCCAGAGGATCCTCGTCTCCGTCCTTCGGCGCGCCAGCGTCGATCCAGTGCACGAGCTGCTGTCGCTCTTCAATCGTCAATCCCGCCACCGCATGAACGGGCCGACTCACATGCTGATCGATCTGCCCGGGCGGCATCCGGCGAGTCTTAACCACTTCCTTAATCATGGGCCCAAAGCCCTGCACCATCAGATGGCCGTTCATGGCCCAGGGCGCAAGGCCTCCCGTCTGATGACATTCGACGCAGTTGGCCTCGAGCATCGGGGCGATGGTTTCCGTATAGCTGACGGCCTGCTCTGTGTGGGCTTTCCGAGCTGGATAAGTGATCTGCTCGCCTTCGGAGGCTGCGGCGAGCTGCGGCACGGGTTCGGTCCAGCGTTCACCGGCGATCAGGGTGTCCAAGACGCTGCCCGGCAGCGCATCTTCCCCATCGAGGACACCGCGATGTGCAAGCGTCATGGTCTTCGGATCGATGATAAGGAGTTCACCAACTCGAGTGACCGCAAGGCCCTCGGCGACGAGCTGGGCATCATCGAGCAACACGGGAAGGCCGTGGCCTTCGGCTTGTGCCGCGGCAGCAATATCGTCGCGGTCCTGACTGGCTGTGGGGTTCAGGAGAAAGAACTTCACGTCCGCCTCGGCATAGCGGTCGCGCAAGCTCAGAAAATGGGGGAGACTACGCCGCGTCGCGTCGCGGTCACTGCTCTGCACGAGGATCACCGCCGCGGCCTGGTCACCGTAGTAACTTAGCTGATGAAAGCCCCCGGAATGATCCAGAAGTGCAAAATCACCCACCCGCTCAGGGCCTTCGCCAAGGGCGAGGCCCGGCAGAAATGGCAGACAGACGGCAAGGACTGCAGACCCCGCAAAGCGGGAGAAAGTCCAGCCCCGACCCTTAAAGATAACGCTGACCATCACGCACTCCGAAAAGACAACCGGCGAACTCTAGCACAGGACTCCACAGCCGTATGAGACAGAGTCAGCTCATTGAATTCCTCCTCCGAGCGCGTTGGGCCCTGGCCGCTCTGACGCTGCTGGTCTCGGCCTTCGTCATCTCCGGCGTGCGTTTTACAGAACTCGATGCCCGCGACGGCGCCATCCTCGCAGAAGGAGATCCCTACAAAGCGGAAGTGGATCGAGTCCGCGACGATTTTCCCGGCAGCCCTAGCGTGCTCTTCGTGTTCGAGCGCTCTCCGGACCTCTTCAGCCGGTCTGCCCTCGAAGCCATGGAGGACCTGACGCGGCGCTACACGGAAGTGGAAGGTGCGGTGGCCGTCGGCTCGATCATGAACCGGCGCCTGAACGAATCGGATGCCAATCGCTATGACCGCGACTATCTGTTCCCGCTGCTTGACGATCTGACAGAAGCAGACATCGCCGAAATCCGCTCCATTGCCCTGGCCGATGAAGACCTCACCCAGAGCCAGATGTCGCCGGAAGGGGATCTGGCCCTCGCCAGCATCAAATACACGCCGCCGGAAGACACCCAGGAAGCCCGCCTGCGCGTTGCCCGGTCGATCATCGCGCTCCGCGATGCGCTCCGAGCTGATCATCCGGATGTGCAGATTTACGCCCTGAGCGGAGCCATGTTCGAACTCGACGGCTACAACGCCCAGGTCCGCGACAACCAGGTGCTCATGCCGCTGGTGATTGTCATCGCCATCGCCTTGCTCTGGTTCTGCCTGCGCTCCTTCACCTCTGCCCTGGCGCTTTTTGCAGTGTCCTTTACGAGCGTCGCCCTCGCCATCGGCAGCTACGGCTGGCTAGGGATTGCCTTCAATCAGATTTCCAACCTCGGGCCCATCGTCGTTTTTGTGGTCGCCATCGCCCACGGCATTCACGTGGTTTCCATTTATGCGCAGGGGCTTCACGAGGGCTTAAGCCGCATGGACGCCATGCGCGAAAGTCTGGCCATCAATCTCAATCCCGTGACCCTCGCGACCATCACCACGGCAACGGGTTTTCTCAGTCTCAACTACTGCACCTCCCCGGGGATCTACGGCTTCGGCAACGTGGTCGCCATCGGCGTGGTCTGGGCCTATGTGCTTAGCCTTCTTGTGCTACCCGCGCTGGTGCTGCTCCTGCCCACCTCGAAGACGCCGAAACCTCTGGGCATCCAGCGTTTCATCGAACTGATCAAACACTGGGTAGCCACCCGGGAAGGCGTGCTCTTCTGGGGCTGGGCCCTGCTGATTGTCGCAACCCTTGCCATGCTGCCGCTAAACAAAATGGACTTCAGCCGGCTTTCCTTTGTGGACGAGGAGTCGGACCTGCACCACGTGATGACGGCGCTGGCGGAGAAGATCGGCAACGATCGGGCCCTCGCCTACGGCATCTACAGCGACAGCTACTACGGGATCACGGAGAACGAGTTCCTCGGCCAGGTGGACACCTTTACGCAATGGCTTGAGACCCAGCCGGAAGCGAGCTTCGTAACGAGTTATGCCGATCTGCTCCGAAGTATGAACCTCGCCGAAAACGACGACGATCCGGCCTTCGATCGACTGCCGGAAGATCAGCTGCAGATCATCGACTATCTGGTGGGCTATCAGCTCATCCAGGAAATTGAGCCGAGCCTGGAACCGATCTTCAACTCCGACTACTCCGCCATCCGCCTCATGGTGGGCACTTCAAATCTCACCAACGGTGAAATTGTCGCCTTCAACGAACGCATCGAAGACTGGATCGACACAAACATTCAAGGCGAAGTGGAAGTCCTCCACGGGGACAACAGCATCCTCATGGCGCGGCTGAATCAGTCCATCACTACGGAACTCATGCAGGGTTTCACCCTGAGCCTCGCGCTCATCACCCTGACTCTGATCATCGGCCTGCGCAGCTGGCGCTACGGACTGCTTTCGATCATCCCGAATCTATTCCCGGCCACCATCGTTTTCGGCTTCTGGGGCCTCTTCCTGGGCGAGATTGGGCCCTACGTACTGATGCTCTTTTCCATCAGCATCGGCCTTGTAGTGGATGATTCCGTGCACATCCTGAGCAAGTACCTGGTGGCGAAGCGCCGGGGTGAGACGCCGGAGACCGCCGTGCAGTACGCCCTAGATAAAGGCGGCTCGGCAATCACAATCACCACGCTGTCTCTGGCCGTGGGGACCTTCATCCTCATCTTCTCCGGCACCTTCTACTTCCAGAACGTGTCGCTCCTGCTCACCCCGATCATCGTCGTTGCTCTGCTGCTGGATCTCATGTTCCTGCCGCCGCTGCTGCTCCGCTTCGAACGCTGGTTGAAGCGTTCCGAGGACACCGGAGGCATCACCAGCCCGGCAACTTGAGCTGCACCCCCGAGAGTGAGCTCGGCTGACAGCGGGCAATGAGTCGCGCATGATGGGCGGCAGTATCCGGGGAGAGAAACTATGGACATGCCAATCAAATGCCGCTGCGGCCAGGTCAGCGGCGCCCTTGAAGACGTATCACCAGCCGTCGTGAACCGCCTTGTCTGCTACTGCCACGACTGCCAGGCCTTTGCGCACTTCCTCGACCAGGAAGACACGGTGCTCGATGAACACGGCGGTACGGAGATTGTGCAGATGGCGCCCAGTCGCTTACGCATCGATCACGGCATGGACAAGATCGCCTGCATGCGCCTCTCGGAGAAAGGCATCTATCGCTGGTACGCAAGCTGCTGCAACACCCCCCTCGGCAACACCGGCGACTTCGGGATGCCCTTTGTCGGTGTCATCCACAGTTTTCTCGCCGAAGACGGCGACATCCAGAAAAACGCGGCCTTCGGCAAAATCCGCGGTGCCGTACACGGCCGCTTCGCACGGCGCGATTATGATCCAGGCAGCATGCCGCTCTCCCTCATCGCCCGCTTCCTGGGTGTGATCCTGAAGGGCAAGTTCAGCGGCGAGCAGCAGCGCGCCATCTTCTTTGACGCCAGCACCCGCAGTCCCCGAGTTGCCCCGACAGTGCTGGATGCGGAAGAAAACGAAGCGCTCATGGCGCGCGTTACCGCTGCTGCCTGAACTTAGAATCTGAATTCCACCCCAAGCTGGGCCATCGTGTTTCGATAACGGGCGTCGATCAGCCCCGAGCACGCCGCTTCCTCCGCCAGCGTGAGGGTGCCGGCGTCGAAATAGCGCACCTCGCCGGTAAGGCGCCAGCGTTCACCAAGCCGGTAGCCAGCGCCCAGAAACAGCTGGTAGCCAAGGTCACCATCGCTGCTGAAAGAGCGCTCCTCGTCCGCCACGGTAAAGTCCAGATCGATTTCCTGAATCCAGACAAGGCCGCCGCCCGCATAGCCGAAAGTGCGCTGAGAGCCGAAGAGCGGGAACTCATAGGCGCCGTTCAAGGCCAGAGCCAGAGAAGAGAAGTCTCCCGGCACCGCGCCAGGTAGCGGCGCAGGGTCGAGTCCTTTGATGCCGTTGGTGCGGTAAAGGATTTCGCCGCCGACTCGGAAGCCGTTGTTGAAGCGCCACCCGAGTTCGCCACCGGCACCCCAGCCCGTATCGAAACTGGCATCAGCGTCAGTCTCATCGAAGGTGATCGTACCGTCGTTCAGCCAGCCTGGGCCGACGAGGGCTTTAAAGTAGAGTCCGGCATCATTGGCGGCGTTCACCCCGGGAGATGCCCCGAGAAGCAGCACCAGGAACGGCGCCATGAGCGTCGAGACACGGATTCGTTGAGCTTGTGGATGTTGCATGAGGTTCTTTCCTGCTTCGGTTTCATTGGAAATTGACGATTCCGAGGCTAGGCTCCTGCCGTCAAAAACGTATGAATAATCAGTGGCTTAGGTACGAATGGCGGCATTTCTACACGAACGGTCGACCTACTCCGG
>JBCDDI010000026.1:0-14634 GCA_039180365.1 Pseudomonadota bacterium | reverse complement strand
TGATCTTCCTCGGCTTCTTCATCACGACAATCTCCGTGCCGGCCGTGTTCATGCTCGGCTACTGGTTTCTTCTGCAGCTGCTTGGCGGCCTGCCTGCCCTGGGATCGAGCAAGGGCGGTGTCGCCTTCTGGGCCCACATTGGCGGCTTCCTGGCAGGCCTGGTGCTGATTGGTGCGTTCGTCCGCTCTGACTATCTCGCGCCCTATCGCCGGGTTCGGGGTGCTTTCGCCCGCAAGCAGCGCCGCCGACCGAAGGACAACGGCCGCTGGTTCTAGGCGCAACCGGAATTGCCAAGCTGTGAAGCTTCGGCGAATCTGTGCGGCCCGAGAAATTTTCTTTTTGCCGTCCTGCGGCACTGCTCCGTCAAGAGGAACCACCAATGACTCAACTTCCCGCCATCAGCCTCGCCGCGGTACCCGGCCGCCGTAATGCCATTCTCGACGTTGCAAAAGCCGTGGAGGCCCGCGGCTTTCCAGGCATATACGGCCCCAGCCTTTCGGACAACCTTGCGCTGTGCGAGGCGATTGCTCTTGTCACAGAACGGGTCGAGATCGGCACCAGCATCACCCCGATCTACACGCGTAACGTCAACGACTTCGCCCAAACCGTTGGCTTTATTCATGAGGTCTCCGGCGGTCGCTTCCGCTTCGGCGTCGGCGTCAGCCACGAACCGGCCATGAAGCGAATCGGCGTCACCCAGGGCAAACCGCTTGCGGACATGCGTCAGTTTGTCGAGGACCTGAAGGCCGTCCCCCGGGCTGGAGAGATGCCGCCGATTGTGCTCGCCACCCTCAGGGATCGAATGATCCGTCTGGCCGAAGAGATTGGCGACGGTATGGTGTTCGCGAATGGCGCCCGATCGCACATGGGCCACTCCCTCGCCCAGCTATCTGACAGCGCGCGCACCGGCGGCAACTTCTTCATCGGTAATATGATTCCCACCACAATCTCTGACGACGAAGAAGCGGCGAAAGCGGTGAACCGGCGAACGCTGACCGGCTATGCCGCCCTGCCGAACTACCGCAACTACTGGAAGGAAGCAGGCTACGAGGAAGAGATGAACGCCGTGGAAGTTGCCCTCACCGCCGGTGACATGGAAGCAGTCAGCGCCGCTCTGTCCGATCGCTGGCTCGCTGATACCACGCTGTTCGGCAGCGCGGCAAAGGTTCGGGAAGGTATCGAGGCCTGGTTCGACGCCGGCGTCAGTACGCCAATCATCGTTCCGTCGGCGGTGCAGGGCGGGCAGATGAAGGCAATCGAAGAATTTTTCGACATTTGGGACTAAATCGACAATAGATCCCAAGATACGAGCAAATCACCCAACTTTTGAGATAATTTGAGCGAAAAACTCAAATAGTATGTCTCGGTGATTTGATACACCGAGGCATCCCCCAATGCTTAAGCACCTGCGCAGGCTCCTGCTGGAACATCCCCGAGACATCGGCGAAAGCTACGGCGAACATGCCGGCCACGCGCTCACGATCGGCCTGAAAATGATCGGCGCCGGGCTTGCCTGTCTGGTGCACGCCGTCCTGCCGGGCCTTTTCGTCCGCACGGCGACCACGACAGTCGACGACATCCAGGGGCTCATGGTCCGGCGCACGGACGCAGTGGAGGAACAGCAGGCCCGTACTGCCTGATAGGCGCTGGGACTGGCGCGTCAGCGCGCGGCCTCAGCGTCGGCGACCTCGGCGTCAGCAACAATGATCGAGAAGTCCTCGAAAAAGTGCTGTCGATTGCCGTCGGTCACCGTTCCCTGAAGTTCTCCTGAGGCCACTTGCTCAAAAGCGACAGCCATACGAATCAGGTATTCGCTACCCATAAGCCCCTGATTGTGGCCCGGCAGCAGGTGCTCGACGATCGGTGCAAGCGCCGCCAGACGCTGGGCAGACCGGCGGTAGGCGTCGAAGTCCGCACCTGGGATGTGGGTATAGAGCGGCGCCGGATAGAAGGTGTCACCGGTAAACAGGAGTCGCCGCTCACGTTCGAGGAGGCACAGCGAATCTGGCGCATGACCCGGCGTCAGAAGCACTTCCAGCACACGGCCACCAAGATCAATCCTGCTGCCGTCGCTGACAATCTCATCGATCTCGTAGGCCGGGATTGCGTAGGTCGACTTGTCAAAGTCGGCCGGCAGAGGCTTCCAGAGCCAACCGTCGCTCACCGCCTCCTTAACCGCCTCGTGTTCAAGACCTGCCATGCGCTCCCGGGTGTATGGATTGTCCGGGCCATAGATGAAGTCGAACTGGTGGTTACCGCCGATGTGATCGTAGTGGCTGTGTGAGTTAAGCAGCACCACCGGGAGGGTGGTCAGCCCCGCAACCGTTGCTCTCATATCGCCAATACCGAGCCCGCTGTCGAAGAGCAGGGCCCGTTCTTCGCCGACGATCAGATAGGAAATGACTTCCTCAAACTGGCCAGGCTCGTAAATCGCAAAAACCTCCGGACGCACCTGATACACCTCGAACCAGCCGCTGCCGTCGTCCATACGCTCGAAATCACCCCACTCCGGCCGCGGCAAGGCGTCCCACCAGTTGTCCTTACCTGCACCACGGTTGGCCACGCCCTCTTCCATGGACGCGGGCTCTAACGCGGCGGCAACTTCCTCGCCCTTGTCAACACTGCCGGGTCCGCAGCCGGCGAAAGAAAGAAAAAACGGCAACAGCAGCACAGCGCCCCGCCTCGTGGGGAACCAGGGTGGGCGCATCGACAAGGGGGACAGAGGGCTAGCTGGGAGCGAACCAAAACGGTGCAAAGACGCTCTCCTGGGTATCGGACCGGCGGCCACTTTAACAGCGGAAACGACCGTGTAGAATGATTCGCGGGGGTATTAGCCGTGACATCCAATCTTTCCCGACGGCGCTTCATCAAGAGCGTCATCGCATCGAGTGCCGCAGGCGCCTCGAGTGCTGCCTGGTACTCAGCCTCTGCGGAAGACCGACCAGCCGGTTCCGTTGAACGCCTTGTTACACTGAACATCAACGGACGGAAACGACCCGTTGACGTAATGCCGCAGGAAACGCTCGCCCACACGCTCCGCTACAAGCTTGGCCTGACCGGCACGAAGCTGGGCTGTAATCGCGGCGAGTGTGGCGCCTGCACGGTACTGGTGGACAGTGTTACCCACTACGCCTGCTCAATGCTGACGCACAGCGTCCGCGGCCGTGCGGTCACGACCGTTGAGGGCCTGCAGGACAGTTCTGGGGCGCTGCATCCGGTACAGCAGGCCTTCATCGACGAACTTGCCCCGCAGTGCGGCTACTGTACGCCCGGACAGGTAGTCGCCGCCGTGGCCCTGCTCCGCGATAACCCGAACCCGACCCGGGAAGAGGCCCGGCAGGCCCTGTCCGGCAATCTCTGCCGCTGCGGCGCCTATGACCACTACCTGAACGGCGTGCTTACGGCCGCCAAGCGGATGCGCAGCATGGGGCAGATCGCATGAACAGAATGCACATCGGTAAAGACTTCATCCCGCCGGACATCCACGGCAAAGTCACCGGAAAAGCCAAATACGCCGAGGACTATGCCGTTGACGGTATGGTTTATGCGCGCCTCTATACCTCACCGATGCCCCACGCGCGGGTGAAGAACATCGACGCCGAGGCGGCGCTGGCGATGGAGGGCGTCGTCGGCATCCTCACCGCTGACGATGTCTATCCCACCGAGGCACCGGCCCCGGCCCTGCTCACGAACGAGCCGGTCTACGTGGGCGATCCGATTCTCGCCGTCGCCGCCGTCGATGAAAAAACCGCTGAAGACGCCCTGAAGAAAATCCGCGTCGACCTGGAGCCGCTGCCGTTCGTTGTTGACCCCGTCGACAGTCTCCGCCCCAAGGGCGCGAGCGCCCGCCTGGAAGGCAACATTTATCCAAGGGAGATGCGCGAGATGCGCTGGGCCGGCTCGGACGTGGAGCGTTTTGTTAGCGGCCAGGAGCCAACGGGGCCGGCCCCAACAGAGTGGAGCTACGGAGACCTCGAGGCCGGCTTCGACAACGCAGAGGTGGTTCTGGAGGAATCCTTTGTCACCACCGGTTATGCGCACATGTCCATGGAGCCGCGCTCTGTGCTGTCCTACTGGCAGAACGGCAAGTGTCACGTCTACGGCTCCACTCAATCGCAGAGCTTTGTGGTGCCTTTTCTGGCGCGCATGCTCGGCATCGAGCAGAAAGATCTGGTGTTTATCGCCGAGTATTGCGGCGGCGGTTTCGGCTCGAAGATCTCAGCCTATCCGGTGCTCGCGCTGCCCGGCTACTTCTCCAGAAAGATCGGACGGCCGGTGATGCTGCGCATCACCCGGGAAGAAGAGTATTACGTTGGCTCCGCCCGGGTTGGCTTCCAGGGCTGGATCAAGGCGGGCTTCACGAAAACCGGCCGCGTCTCGGCCGTGGACCTCTATATCGTCCAGGACCTGGGCCCCAAACAGGCCGGTGGTGACGCCTCCTCCGCCGGCGGTGCCGTATCCATCCTCTATCAGCCGGATGCCATGCGCCTCCGGGACGTCCCGGTGCTCACCAATACGACGCCGCGGGGGCCACAGCGAGGACCGGGGCAGAATCAGATCGCCGCCGTCTTCGAACCCATGATGGACAAGGCGGCGCAGGCCCTCGGCCTCGATCCCCTTGACATGCGCCGGCTCAACGCGCCGGACTCCAGCGCCACCCTGAATGCGAATCAGGGCCCGATCACCAGCGCCTATATGGAGGAGGCGCTGCTGAAAGGCGCAGAACTCTTCAACTGGTCCGAGCGCATTAAAAGAGCCGGTCAGAGGAACGGCTCCAAGGTAACGGGCGTTGGCGTTGGTCAGGGTTACCACTCCGCGGGCGCCAGCGGCTATGACGGCCTGGTGCGCCTGACACCGGACGGCAAGCTGCATCTGCACAGCGGCGTCGGCAACCTCGGCACCTATTCCTACGCATCGACCACCCGCGCGGCCGCCGAACTGCTCAAGGTCAACTGGGACAACTGCGTGCTGCACTACGGCAACACGGAAGAACACCTCCCCTGGTCAAGCTACCAGGCCGGCAGCAACACAACGTTTACCCACACCCGGGCCAACCACGTGGCCGCCGAGGACCTGCTGAACAAAATGAAGCGTATCGCCGCCGAAGCCCTTGGCGGTGATCCGGGCAACTACGACGTGGCCGACGAACGGGTTTTCGACACCCGCAACGCCGCCCGCGGTTTGACCTATGCAGAAGTCGCCGCGCGTGCTGTTTCGCTTGGCGGCGAATACTCCGGCGAAAGCTACCCGGAGGACATCCATGAGGTGACACAGCGAGCCGTACAGGGCCTTGCGGGCAGCGGTTTGATCGGGGTCGGTAAAGACAAGCTGCCGGTCCGCGGCACAGTCCCGGGGCTGACCGTCGGCTTCGCAGAAATCGAGCTCGACCTGGAAACGGGCAAACACGAAATCATCGATTTCCTTGCCGTCGCCGAGTGCGGCACCGTCGTACATCCCCAGGGCCTTGCCGGACAGCTTCGCGGCGGCGCCGTCTGGGGTATCGGGATGGCATCCCTCGAACGGCACGTCTACGACCCGCAGAACGGGCTGCCCGCCAGCGTCGGCTACTATCAGACCAAGCCACCGAGCTACCTCGACGTTCCAACGTCGACAGAATGGACGGCCGTCGACATCGCCGACCCGGATAACCCTGTGGGCGCGAGAGGCGTTGGAGAACCCGCCATGGGCTCGGCGACTGCGGCCATCCTGTGTGCACTGTCCAGTGCCCTTGGCGGCCACCTGTTCAATCGGACACCGGTCACGCCGGATCTGATCGTTAACCACGTCTCCGGGCAGGGCCAGTCCTTCGACCCGATGGCAATCAACAGCTTCTAAGGAGGGATCATGGCCGCTCACGACGTCATGCCCGACATTGAGCTCTTCCAACCGGTGACCGTGGAGGATGCCTCTACCCTCGCCGAACGTCTCGGCAGCCGCGGCTGGATCCTCGCCGGCGGCCAGGACACCTACGGCTGGCTGAAGGATCGCGCCAAGTCGCCACGGGCTATGGTCGATCTCGCCGCCATTGAGGGAATCTCTGGCATTGAAGCCGTAGATGGGGGTCTGCGTATCGGTGCCATGACCTCTCTCACAACAATCACTCGCGATGAGCGGATCAGGGCCGACTTCAGCCTCCTGGCAAGCGCTGCGGGTAAAGTCGCCAGCCCGCAGATCCGTAACCAGGGCACCCTCGGTGGCAATCTCGTCCAGGACACCCGCTGCTGGTACTACCGACGTGGACTCTCCTGTTACCGCGCCGGGGGCAACATCTGCTATGCAGACAGCCCCGAGGGGATGAACCGGGAGCACGCCATCTTCGGGGCCAGCCGCTGCGTCGCCGTCAGCCCGTCGGACACGGGTACAGCGCTGGTTGCCCTCGACGCCACCATGATTGTGCAGAACGGCGACGCGGAGCGCCGCATTCCTGCCCGGGAGTTTTTCGTCGGGCCAGCGGTAAACATCACCCACATGACGGTGCTCCGCCCCGGCGACATCCTGACGGCCGTAGAGCTACCTGAACGCTGGGCTGGCGCCGACTTCTACTTTGAGAAAGTCGCAGATCGGAACGTCTGGGACTTCGCCCTGGTCAGCATCGCCGGCGCCTTTCGGAGCGAGGCTGGAACGATCCGCGACGCGCGCCTGGTCTGCGGTGCCGTGGAGTGTGTGCCGCGGCGCCTCGAGGCCGTGGAAGCCGCCATCATCGGCAAGCCGCGCAACGAAGAGACCGGTACCGCGGTGGCAGCCCTCGCCAGCCGGGGTGCTGCGCCGCTCAACTTCAATCACTTCAAGATTCCGCTCATGGAGAATCTCGTTAAGCGGGCCCTGCGTGCCTGAGCTTCCCGGAGAGAGCAATGAAACTGGCAAAAGGGGGCTGGTGAAATGGAACTGGTGACCGTCCGAGAAGATGTCTGGGGCCGGGAGGTCATGCTCGGCGTGTCCTGGGATCTGCTCTGGGTGGTGTTGGCGCTCACCGGTGCCGCCATCATTCTCCACCTGCTCATTATGGCGTTCCTTTCGAAAGCGCCGCGCCCCTCCGCAGAAGGTGCTCAGCTGGAACGCCATGCCGGCATCGATCGCGGCTTTCACTGGATCATGGCGATCAGCGTCTTTGTGCTCCTGTTCACCGGCGTCTTACCCATCGTCGGCGTCAACTTCGACTGGCTGACAATCCACTGGGTGGCGGGCCTTATCCTTACCGGCACCGTGGTCTTCCACGTGCTTCGCGCCATCTTCTGGCAGCGACCGAAGGACATGTGGGTTGCCGGGCGCGACCTCCGGGAGCCCTTTGATGAGAGCCAGAAACCCGGCAAGTACTCGCTCGCCCAGAAAGGCATGCACAACGCCATGACGGTGCTCGTACTGCTGGTCATAGGGACCGGAATTGCGCTATTCGCAGTCATGGACACGCCCTGGTGGACGCGCTCCAACGCCCTCGACGAGGCAACCCTCGGCTGGATGTTCATGCTGCATGGGGCCTCCACCCTGGGCCTCATCGGCCTCACCGCCTTGCACGTGTACTTTGCCGTGCGCCCGGAGAAGCGCTTCTACACCCGTTCCATGATTTCCGGTTGGATTTCTGAGGACGAACACAAGAGCAACCACGATCCGGGTCGCTGGTCACCAGACCAGAGCACCTGAAATGGACGCTGACATCGAGGCGGTAGAAACCGCCTACGAGTTTCTTCTGGCCTACGCCGCGCAAGGGCGGGAGGACGACGCCGATGGACCCCTGCGCCGCGCGCGAGATGTGCTGAAGGAACTCGACGACGCACTCAACGGCATCAAGAACAACCTCGACGGCTCGGAACCCTTTCATCAGGTCCTTCGCGAGGACATCGAAAAAACCCTTCTGGCGCTGGCCCTGGTGCTGAAACAACCGCGTATCTCAAGCGAACTCGTCGACAATCTCAACGCGTCCATGCATCTGAGGGCGGTGTTAACCGATCTCTTCCTCCTAAGCGAAGCGGCCCGCATTCAGTCGTCGCCGTGAAGATCTGGCTCATCCGCCATGCAAAGTCCGACTGGGGGGAGCCGGGACTACCGGACTTCGATCGACCGCTGAACAAGCGCGGCCGTCGCGACGGCCCCGTCATGGCTCAGTGGCTTGCGAAACAGAGCGACCCTGCAACCTGGATCTGGACAAGCACCGCGGCGCGGGCCCTGGCAACGGCCGCCTTCGTCAGCGAGGGGTTCGGACTCCCCGAGAGCCAGCTGGTGGGCACGAAAGAGCTCTATCACGCGGACCCGGAAACACTCCTCGATGTGCTCCGGCGAACGCCGAGCGACGTCGAGAGCGTCGCTCTCGTTGCTCATAACCCCGGACTCACCTGGCTCGGCAACAGCTTTGGCCGGGAAAGGGTGACGGTAAACGTGCCCACCTTCGGCATTCTGCGTTTCGATCACCCGGGCAGCTGGACCGATCTCGCTGAAGGCCAGGCAACCCTCGACTTCTTCGAAGGACCGAAAAGTCTGGCAGAACGCTGAGCCGTGCCTGTGGCAGCAGTCGAGGCCCTCAGCGCGCGCTCAGTTGCAGCAGCAGTTTCAGACGCCAGAACCAGATTGCCAGGATAACGGCCGCCGCGAAAACGAGCGCCGGGCCGCCAAAGCCAAGAACGATAAAGTCGTAGACGCCGTGCACAAAGGCCGCCGCAAGGAGCCAGACCGCCGCCTCAGTCAGCACCGAACCCCCTTCGAGCTTCGCTTTGCCCACCCGGTAGCCCCAGATCGACGCGAAGGCCCTGTGCACAACCGGGGCCGCAAAACCACGGGCCAGCGCTTCCGGCGTTGAGAGGTGTGGAAAGTAGTAGAGGTTCTCCAGGGCCGCGAAGCCGAGGCCAATGAAGGATGCATAAACAATTCCATCCACGGGCTCGTCGAAATCGCTGAAACGCAGGATCAGCAGAAGGAACGGCAGCAGTTTGGCCAGCTCTTCGACGACGCCGATCCCGAGAAAAGCGTAAAGAAACAGACCCAGCCGGTTGCCCTCGGCCAGTCCCAGGGCGTCGTAGCGGAGCCCGATCTGTCCGAGCAACTCATAGCCGAGGCCCGCCAGCAGCGACGCGAGGCCCCCAAGGAGGAGCGCAAAGATCAGCTTGGCAACGGGTTCCGGCCGGTGCCGGTCGTGGTAGTAGTGATAGGCCGCCCAGAACAGCACCGGGATAAGACCGCCCGCAAACAGCAGTGGCAGCACGCTCAATCCTTTCCGATACGGGCGAGGAAGAAGCCGTCGTAGGTCCCGTCCGGAAGTATGCGCCGGCAACCGTCGAGACTGTCCTTGAGATCCCGCCCAGCCCAGCTCCTGAGCCCTGACCGCCCCGGCGTGTGGTTGAGTGGCAGCAGGCGGGCAGCGGGCTCTGCGTTCAACAGATAGTCGACAATGAGCTCACACTCTTCCGGGGCAAAAGAACAGGTGCAGTAAAGGAGCTCACCGCGAGGTTTGAGCGCCGCAAAGGCCGAGCGGATCAGTCCCCGCTGCT
Organism: Pseudomonadota bacterium; assembly: GCA_039180365.1. GTDB lineage: Bacteria > Pseudomonadota > Gammaproteobacteria > Pseudomonadales > Azotimanducaceae > SZUA-309. The sequence continues at coordinate 5,158 of JBCDDI010000026.1, read as the reverse complement.
TGCGGGCGGCCTCTTTCACTTTGCGCGGCTTCCAGTGCGCGTAGCTGCCTGGGTCGTCGAGCCGGATGCGGGCCTCGGAAGAGCAGGGCGCGTCGAGCAGCACTCGATCGAAGCGTTCAGGCACCTTGCGACCGATGCTGCGGCCGTCGGCAAGATAGGCCTGAACGTTGCGGACACCGCAGCGCTCAAGGTTGGCCCGCATGCGGTGGAAACGGCCTTTCACCGCTTCCACGGCGGCGATGCGTCCACGATTGTTCATGGCAATGGCAAGCAGCAGCGTCTTTCCGCCTGGTGCCGCCGCAAGATCAAGGACTTCCATGGATTCATCCACCGTGAGCGCGTTCGCCGCGAGGACGCTCGAAGGATTAATGGGATAAACGTGCCCTGCCGTCACCGCAGGATCCGCTAAGAGCGAAGCCCGTTCCGCAGGCGGCACCAGGAAACAGCCTTCCAGGCCGGGCACGGGCTCGCAGGGATTGTCGAAGGGCGCGGCAACAAGCGGGTTCAGAATAAAGGCCGTGTCTTTCGGCGCCCGAAAAGTCTCGAAGATCTGTGCCGCCGTTGCCTCGTCATAGGTTTCCTGCAGGCGCGCGAGCAGCGCTTCGAGGCTCCTGGGCAGTCCCGTCACCGGAAGAATCTGGCGCTCATGCTCATGGGTTTCGCAGTATGCCGACCCGGGTGGCGAGCGCCTAGCGTCGCGGTCTTCCCTCGCCCCGCGGCGGTGCTGGACTCCATGCCGCGCTGCCGGTATACCTGTGCCCCTTGCCACTCAGAGGATACTTACGCCCATGGGATTCTTCTCGTTTCTCGTTCTCCTGGCCATTGCCTACCTGCTCTGGCGCGTGACTGATCAGCTCCCGGATCTGATCTTCCGCATGAGCGAGATCCAGCGCGACGTCGCCGAGCTGCGTCGGGCCCTCGCCAGCCAGGAGACCGCCAGCGACGCCAGCACCCCGGCACCCAGCACGCCCGCGACGACGGATACATCCGCACCGGCGAGCGACTCGGACGGCGCCAGCTAGCACCCCTTGGGCGACCGGCGACCCGATTGGCGGATCTGGCTAGGGCTGGGGTTGACCCTGGCCTGGCTGTTGATCGGCGGCCTGCACATTTCCCAGGACATCGGCTGGCGCAACTTTTCCAGCCTGTCCGCCGCTGAGCTCGGCAACTTCCTCGAAGGCGCCTTCGCGCCCCTTGCGTTCCTCTGGCTTGTCATTGGCTACTTCCTGCAGAAGAAGGAGCTCGAACAGAACACGCTGGCCCTGCAGGCCCAGTCGGAGAAGATGGCGGAGACTGAGTTCCACGCCCGCCAGGAAGCGTTTCTGCAGGTCTACCGCGCCGTTCGCTCGCAGCTTGGCAGCATCGCCGGTTTTCTCTACATCTCCAGCCAAAGCGCCCAGGCGGATGGGCGTGTGACCAACGACGAGCAGAGTCGCCTGTTCGCCAAATCCGGTCAGGATCCGGAGCTTTTCTCCCGACGCATCCTGGAGGCCAACTTCTCCCTGGCAGACGATCCCCAGGCTCAGTTCGACATTTTTTACGGCACGCCAATCCGCGCCCGGCACTCAAACAGCTTCATCTATACCTTTGAACGTCTCGTCGCCCGGGCCGAAGCGGTAGATCCTGATCAGATGATTCGCGATGCGCTGCTCACCGGTGGTCACGGCCTGGTCTACTCCGTCGCCAAACGGTTCCAGGACGAAGCACCGCCAGAGCTTGCCGACTACCGGCAGACGGGGCTCTATTTTGCCTTCACGCCAGCCAAGCTGGATCCCCTGGCAGACGCACCAAGGAAATCGGCATGAACCAACTGCACCCGCGCCGAGGCGTGATGCTGGTGCTGGCCATGCTCACCGGATTCCCAGCGACAAGTTACGCCGGTCCTGCTGACAGGTTTGCGGACGTCGATATCACAGCGGAACCGGTGAGCGGCTCCGTGTACATGCTGACCGGGGCCGGCGGCAATATCGGCGTCTCCGTTGGCGAAGATGGCACCCTGATTATCGACGACCAGTTCGCTCCACTTGCAGATCGCATTCAGGCAGCGCTTAAGGATCTCGGCGGCGGCAAACCGAAACTGGTGCTCAACACCCACTTCCACGGCGACCACACGGGTAGCAACGCGCACTTCGGTAAGTCGGGCACCATCATTGCCCATGACAATGTGCGCATCCGCCTCCTCGAGGAAGAGATGGAACGGTCCGGGCTGCCTCTGGTGACCTATGCAGATGGCATCAACGTGCACTTCAACGATGAAGAGATTCAGGTTCTGCATCTCCCGACCGGCCATACGGACGGCGACAGCGTCGTCTGGTTTAAAACCGCAAAGGTCATTCACATGGGTGATCTGCTGTTCGTTGATCGTTTTCCCTTTATCGATGTGGACAACGGTGGCAGCGTCGGCGGTTTTCTGCGCAACCTGGAAACCGCGCTCGACATGACGCCTGAAGACACGCAGGTGATACCGGGGCACGGTCCGCTCACGGACCGATCCGCCATTACCCGCAGCATCGAGATGATCCGCGGTACCCGCGCGATCGTTGCGGAACAGGTCGCCGAAGGCCTGTCGGCGGCCGCCATCACCGAACAGGGGCTGGGTGCCGAGTGGACAAGCTTCGGCGCAGGCTTCATCAGCGAAGGACGCTGGATCCAGACCCTGCTCACGGACTTCCAGTGACCGATCCCCTCGCCCTGCTGACCGCGGACCGCGAGCGGGCCCGGGCGCTCGAGGACCCCTGCGCAGGCCTGTGTACCCTCGCTAACGTCGATGCCGCCGGTCACCCGGACGCACGGACCCTGGTACTGCGGGAGATGACCGGGCGTCTGGCGATCTTCGTGAATGCCACAAGTCCGAAGTTTCCAGAGCTCGTGCGCGTTAGCGCCGTTGTCTGGTTGCCCTCGCTGAACGTCCAGTACCGGCTTCGAGCAACAACCAGCCCGGTACCCCAGGATCAGGTGGCAGAAAGCTGGCAGTTCCGTCCGGAGGCGCCGAAACGTATGGACTGGCTCTACGCACTCCGGCAGCCGCAGAGCTCGGCGATCGCCGACCGGCAAACGCTGCTGGAGGCGCTCGCGGCATTGAGCCTGCCGGAACCGCTTGTCGCCCCCGACTCAGCCCAGGGGCTCTATCTCGAGGTGACGGAAGTGGACCGCCTCGATCTCAATCAGGCTAACGGGGTGCATGATCGACGCCGATACCAGCTGGCCGAGGGCCAGTGGCAGGAGTCTGTGCTGGTGCCCTGATAACGTGGGGGGTCACCTCAGAGGTCCGCGGTGACGATCCCGACCAGGTTCTTAAAGCAGGTCTGCTTGGCAACGTCCACAAAGCCTTCGATGAAGGCGGCGCTGGCCTCATCCTTGCGCACGGCCGCATAGAGGGTGGGCCAGACACCTTCTTCGCCAAGGGACTTCACAACCACGTACTCCCGTTCCTGATACTCGTGCAGGGCCCAGTTCGGCAGGCAGGCCACCCCGCGGCCGCTCGCCACGAGCTGAATCATCATGGTGGTGAGCTCCGCGTTCCGCACCGCGGCAGGTTCTACCCCAGCGGGATCCAGAAAAGAGGTAAAGATGTCCAGGCGATTTCGATCCACCGGATAGGCGATGAGGGTCTCACCGACAAGGTCTTCGGGCTCCACCCAGGGTCGATCGACGAGATCGTGATCCCGCGCCACCGCCAGTTCCGCTTCATAGCTGAATAGCGGCAGATACTCGAGACCGAGTTCTTCGACGGGGTCGGCGGTGATGACCAGGTCGAGGTCACCCCGGGACAGCGCCGGCAACGGCGCGAAGTGAAAGCCGCTGGAGATATCGAGCTCCACGTCGGGCCAGTGTTCCCGATACTCGTTAATGGCCGGCAGCAACCACTCAAAGCAGCTGTGGCACTCAATGGCCATGAAGATGCGACCAGACTCCCCCCCAGCAAGACGCGAGAGATCCTGCTCGGTGCTGTGCACGGAAGGCAGCACCTCGTCGGCCAGCTTCAGGAGTCGCTTACCGGCGGGGGTGAAGCGTACGGGACGCGTTTTCCGGATGAACAGCGAACAGCCGAGGCGGGTCTCCAGATCCTTAAGCTGGTGGGAAAGGGCCGACTGGGTCAGAAACACCCGATCCGCAGCTTCAACGAGGCTGCCCGTGTCACGGAGCGCAACCAGGGTCTTCAGATGCCGGAGCTCAAGATGTGACATGAAAACTGCTCATCAGAAAAGGGCCAAAACGCACTCAACATGAAAATGATTCATGAGATACGGAATTCTAAGGGTCCAGGCAATCCCTGACCACCGCCAGAGCCCAGGGAAATTGAGGCTCAGCGCACGTTGAGGGTCTGAAGCTGCGATTACACTACTGTGACTGTTGGTGGACGACCCATGTTCAATCCAAACCGGACACTCATCGAGGCGTTTGTTGCGCATTCGCTCGATCGCTATCGCGAGGCCTATCCGAACCGCGAACTCGGCCACGAAGACGTGCTCGATCAGGCCGCGCACACAGCCCTGGAGACTCTCCTGGGTTGCGATTGCCCCTATCACGATCTCGAGCACACGATGCTCGTGACCGATGTGGGCCAGACCATCCTCCGCGGCCGCCTGCTCTCTCAGGGTGACGTGAGCCCCCATGAATGGCTGCACGCGGTGATTGCCCTGCTCTTTCACGACATCGGCTATCTCCGCGGGCTGCTCCGGGACGATAACGAAGACAGTTTTGTGATCGACGACGAGGGCACTCGCGTAACGCCGCCGATTGGTGCCACCGACGCTTTCATGATGCCGCACCATGTGAACCGCAGCTGCACTTTCATCAGGGAGCGCTTCGCCGGAGACCCCACCATCGACGTCTCCACCATCGCGAGCCATATCGAGATGACCCGCTTTCCGGTACCGGAAGACCGTCACTACCAGCGGGTAGACACTTTTTCCGCCCTGGTGCGGGCCGCAGACCTGATCGGACAGATGGGCGACCCGCTGTATCCACAGAAGCTGTCGCGTCTCTACGCGGAATTCGTGGAAACCGGAGAAGCGGAACGGCTCGGTTACGAGAACGCCGCCGAGCTCCGAGCCGGCTACCCGGAATTCTTCTACGATCAGGTCTACCCCTTCATCACCGAAGGCCTGCGTTTCCTGCGCAAGACCCAGGAAGGCCAGCAGTGGATTGCCAACCT
>JBCDDI010000025.1:0-14653 GCA_039180365.1 Pseudomonadota bacterium | reverse complement strand
GCATAGCCGCCCTCAGCGAAGCTCAGGAACAGGCGCTCGTGGACGACGAAGCCCTGCTGCTGACGGCCGTATGCATGCTAAATCGTTGGACGCTCAGCGATCTCTGTGAGGTCTATGGCTTCAAGGAGACTGACGCGCTTCGCCACTTCGCACACCTCGATCGACTTGGCCTGATCGAATTGCTGCCTGGTAACCGCGTGCGTCTGCGAACAACCCGCAGCTTCAATTGGCTACCGAATGGCCCCATTCACCGCTACTTTTCAAAGAACCACCAAGGCCCGTTCCTAAGGGGCACGTTCTCTGGCAACTCCGAGGTGTATCAATTCCGCTTCGGAATGATGAGCGAGGAATCGGCAGCGGAATTGACGCGTCAGATCGGTAGCCTGCTCGAACGCTTTTTAACGTTGAGTAGACGCGACGAGGTGCGACCGCGTGGCGAGGGAGCGGGTACCTGTCTACTGGTGGCCATGCGGGAGTGGGAGCCAGATGCGTTTGCTGCTTTGAAAACCGGTAACCTAGACGGTTAGCGTCACAGGTCAGAGAAACTCATCAATCACCGCCCGCGCCGTGCGCGTTGCCATGGCGCAGAAGGCCGGGTGGGTGTGTCGATAATAGGGAAGAATCAACAGCGCCTGGTGCAGGGCCATCCCCGCACTCCGCAGCCAGGTGCCATCGTCCACGGTCAGCGCCGACCGATAGGCTGCCCGCGCCGGGCCTGAGAAAAGTGTCCAGGCGGCAATCACGTCCACCGCCGGATCACCGCACCCGACGCTGCCGAAGTCGATAACCGCTGCAAAGCGCTCGCCGGCTTCGTCCACCAGCAGATTGGGCGGAAGCAGGTCGCCATGAATCCAAACCGCTTCTCCCGTCCAGGCTGGCGCATCCAGCGTTCTGCGCCAGGCCCGAGCGGCCTTCCCAGCGTCCACCTCTCCTTCGAGAGCGGCGATCGCCTGGTCGCTTTCTTTCACTCGGGAAGCCAGCGGTCTATCGCGCCGGGACGCGGGCGCGCCCTTTACATCGTGCTCCTGCAGTTGCTCGATAAATTGTGCGAGCTGGCGAGCCGCCGCAACGTTCTCTGCCAGCTGACCCGGCTGACAGGGCACACCCGGCAGCCAGCGGTAAACGGCCCAGGGCAGCGGATAGCGGGACGATGCTTGCCCGACGGCAACCGGTTCCGGCACGGCCATAGGCAGTGTCCGTATGAGCCGCGGCAGACAGTCGAGTTCGCGCTCGAGAGACTCCGCCGCGCCCGGGGTTCGCGGCAGCCGAAGGCAGAGTTCATCACCCAGGCGAAAGAGTGCGTTGCTGGTGCCCGGTTCCGCGACCGGGAGCAGGGGTAGCTGGGCAAGCTCCGGCAATTGAACCCGCAGCAGTTCCTGAACCGCCGCCGCATCGACGACAACTTCATCAGCATGGAGCCGGGTCAAGGTCGCTCGGATCCCTCAGGGCTGCCCCAGGTTCCCGGCACGAAATAGCGTTCGTGCCAGATACCCGTCTGATCTTCACCCTCAAGAGGCATGCGCCAGCTCTTCACCGTGGCCGAGCCGAGGGCCAGCCGGAAGAGGCCTCGAGGTTGCTCGATGGTGTTCTGCACGTAGGCTTCCGCGGCTTCCGGCGGTACGTAGCGACTGGCGATCCGTCGATAGAGGTCTCGCCAGGCGTCATCGGCGCCGACGTCATGGACTAGCTCCGCGCTCCCTTCGGCAATGACCTTCCGGTACGGGAGCGGCTGCTCGTCGATACACAGCGCCGCCCGCGGATCCCGGCGCAGGCAGGCGAACCACTCGGATTTCTCCCGGGGCGTGAAGTAGATGGCGTCTTCCTCTGCGTCATGCAGAAACCAGATCGGGGTAACCAGCGGGGAGCCATCGTCGCGGACGACGGCAACCCGCATCAGCACGCCGGGCTCAGCCAGAAAGGCGTCCCGTTCCGCTCTGCTCAGTACCGGCACAGGGTCCCCCGGCGTCGATCAGTTACCAAAATCCCAGGTCTCACCGGCGTGGTAGCGACGCAGGATGTTCTTAGCAATGAGGATCTTATGCACCTCGTCGGGACCGTCCGCAATGCGCAGTGTTCGAGCCCCGGTGTACATGCCGGCCAGCGGCAGATCGCCGGAAACACCGGCCGCCCCGTAGACCTGTATGGCTCGGTCCACCACCCGATGATAGGCCTCCGGCACAAAAATCTTGATCGCGGAGATGTCTGTTCGCGGATCGGCGCCGCTCTCCATTTTTTCCGCGCAGTGAATGGTCATGAGGCGGGCGCTCTGGATATCCATGTAGCTGTCGGCAATGAAGCCCTGCATGAACTGCTTCTCCTCGAGCTTTTCACCGCCGTGCACCTCCCGGGTGGTCAGGCGGTCGATCATCAGATCGAAGGCACGCCACATGGAGCCGATTGAGTTCATGCAGTGGTAAACGCGACCGGCCCCGAGACGATCCTGCGCCGCCTGATGGCCCGTCCCCGTGCGGCCCAGCTGATTTTCCTTCGGTACCCGGACGTTGTCGTAGACGATTTCGCAGTGGCTCGACGTTCGGCCCCAGACCGGCACACCGCGCACCACGTTCACTCCCGGCGTGTTCTTGGGCACGATGATCTGCGTCATCTTCTCGTTTGCACCACCCGGATCATTCGGATCCGAGGTGCGGCACATGACGATGTAGAAGTCGGCGGCGTGACCGTTCGAGGTAAACCACTTGTGGCCGTTGATCACCCACTCGTCGCCGTCGAGGACGGCTTTCGTCTGAATCGATCGCGGATCGGAGCCGGGGTTGTGCGGTTCCGTCATGGAGAAGCCGGACTGCATTTTTCCTTCCGTCAGCGGCTTCAGCCACTTCTCGTGCTGATCCGGCGTGCCGTATTTGACCAGAATCTTCTGGTTACCGGAGTTCGGCGCAACCACACCAAAGAGCGAGGCTGCCCCCGGGCTGTAAGACAGGATCTCGTTCATGTAGGCGTGCTGCATGAACGACAGCCCCATGCCGCCAAACTCCGGCGGCAGATGCGGCGCCCAGAGGTTGGCCTGCTTGACCTTGTTCTGCACCTGGTGGCGCAGCTCCTTGGCCTCCTCGATGACCTCGTTCGGGGCGTTAGCACTGTCAGACAGCCAGCCCCAGAGTTTTCCCTCGTTCGGAACGATGTCCTGATTGACGATATCGGCCGTGGCGAGGCGGATCTCATTCACCTCGTCATCAAGCGTTGGTACCGGCTTTACATTCATGGCCATGCGCTGCTCCCCTTAGTGCCCTTGCTGCATTGAACCCCCTAATCTAGCGAATCCCCCCTTCCTTTGCATGGTGCAGGGCGTCGCAGCATCGATTCGCTATACTTGCCCGTTTCCGCAAGGAAGAGGGTTTCCCGTGGCAGAATTGCGCTATCCCTATGACGCCCACCCGGCCCCCGGCACCACCGTGGAGGTGGCGCCCGGCGTGCGCTGGCTGACCATGCCCATGGGCGGCGGCTCCCTGAACCATATCAATCTCTACCTCCTCGAAGATGGCCCTGGCTGGTGGATTGTGGACACAGGGCTCTCCATCGAAACCACCCACGACTACTGGCACGAAATCTTCGAAAGCGAGCTCGGCGGCCGACCGGTCATCGGCGTGATCTGCACCCACATGCACCCGGACCACATTGGCCAGGCACGCATGATCACCGACCATTTCCAGTGCCCGCTCTACATGACCCGCGCCGAGTACTACCAGGCGAGAGCCTTCTCCAGCCCCGGCGGGCCCTCCTATCAGTCGAGCTGGCTCGGTCAGCAGTTCTACCAGCAGGCGGGTATGCCCCTCGATTACCTGGAGGCCTTGCGCAAAGCCTGGGAAGACCGCTCCTCGAGCGGCATGAGCATGCCGGAGATGCCTGCCGGCTACCGGCGTCTGCAGGATGGCAACGTGCTGACAATCGGCGGGCGCGACTGGCGCGTGGTTGTCGGCTCAGGCCACTCGCCGGAGCACGCCTGTCTCTACTGCGCATCGCTGAAAGTGATGCTCTCCGGCGATCAGATTCTGCCGGTGATCACCTCCAACGTCAGCGTGCATCCAACGGAACCCCTCGCGAACCCCCTCAAGGACTGGATGGAGTCTCATGACAAGTTCCTGAACACCCCGGACGACACGCTGGTGCTGCCGGCACACAACCTGCCGTTCCATGGCGTCAGAGACCGACTCCGCGAGCTCATCAGCCACCACGAAGACCGCATGCTCGCCATCGAAGAGCACTGCCTGGAAAAACCCGCCACAGCAAAAGAGCTGCTGCCGGTGCTTTTTGCCCGGGAACTGGATCCGCGGCAGATGATGATGGCCCTCGGTGAAGCGATTGCCCACATTCACCTGCTGGAACACCGCAACCGTCTCGAGCGAACACTCACAGAAGACGGTTGCTACCACTACCGCTCCATCGACCCGGACCTTGCCCGCCGCTCACACCCAGAGAGCCACGACGCACCCAGCGACGGTCCGGTTCTGGTATGAGGTGGTGAGCAACCAGCGATCCCAGGTGCCGAATCCACCGTCGGCACCCGGGCGACCAATGCGCCATGGACAAGGCTGAACTGAAGCGGCGTATCGCCGAATACACCTACCGCTTGATGCACTGGGGGAACCGCAGGGTGCCGCCGGGCCTGCGCACGCTCGTCGGCTTCGTGTTTATGGTCGGAGGCGTTTTCGGCTTTCTGCCAGTACTCGGTTTCTGGATGTTTCCCTTAGGGGTTGCCTTCGTGGCGCTGGATATTCCCCCGGCGCGACGGCGCCTCGACGGCTGGATGGAACGACTGCATGCGCAAGCCGAGCTCGACGAGGACCACGTTGGCCTCGATCACCCGACGTCCAACCAGTAGCCACCTGCTTCCCGGGGTTTAATGTGCCCGGCGGTAGGCGTCGCGAAGTGCGTCCCGATGATAAGCACGTCCGAGCCAGAGAACTGCTTCAGTAGCCGCTCACGTGTTGCCTGGCCTGCCGCCTGATCGTAGTCAGCCGACGAGCACCAGTCGACGCGCGTCATCTGACAGGGATGATGGAAACAGTCACCGGTAATCAGCGCCTCTGCACCTTCTGAGCGGATGGCTATGCTCACGTGTCCCGGCGTGTGACCGGGTGTCGGTGTAAGTGACACCTCCGCGCAGACCTGATGTTCCCAGTCGATGAGATCAACGAGCCCCGCTTCCACGACAGGCCGGACGGAATCGGCCATAACGCCGTCGTTGAGATCATCCGGCTCCTCCGCATCCCAGTATTCGAACTCCGGTTTTGCCAGCAGGTAGCGAGCATTTGGAAAGGTAGGCACCCATTCCCCGTCCACAAGCATGGTGTTCCAGCCGACGTGATCCACATGCAGGTGCGTACAGAGCACCGTATCGATGCTCTCCCGCGGATAGCCGGCGGCTTCCAGGTCCGCAAGAAATGAGGTCTGCAGATTTGTCCAGTTCGGAACAGAGCGCTGTTTGTCGTTGCCGATGCAGGTATCGACCACAATCCGCCGCGCACCGGTATCAACCACCAGAGCATGGATGCTCATGATCAGATTACCCTCCGCGTCCATGAAGTGCGGCTGCATCCAGTCAATGGGCAGACAGGCCTCGCGGGTGGCATCAGGCAGGATAAAGCGGGAGCCGCCGGCCACCTCCATCTCCACGATCCGCGTGATCTTCACTGCCCCCACCTGCCACTGCTGGCCTCGCTCCAATGCCGTTGCCGTTGTCATTTCCCGCGGTTCCTCCTGACGCCCTGACCTGCCCGTTTCCCGGGGCTTTCTGGCTGCGCTGAAAGCCCGGAAAATGCGAGGCATGAGCATGGCACAAGGCGCTTGAAGGGGCGAATGGGCCCAGCTATGTTGGCGAGCCCACCCAATAGAGAGTCCTTAGAGATTTGCCATGGGAATCATCGACACCGTCCGCACGCTGACAAACGTCCCCACACTGCTCGCCCTGAAAAAAGGCATGGTGCCGCGCCCCCTTGAGGACGTGGACAGTTTCGGTCTGCAGGTGCAGCGGAACGCCGAAGCCTTCCCGGAACGAACCGCGATCGTGTTCGAGGGTAAGGAAATCAATTGGGCTGACTTCAACGCCCTGGCCAACCGTATTGCCAACACGCTCAAAGATCAGGGCCTCGGTCGCGGCGATACAGCCAGCGTCGTCATGGAAAACCGCATCGAGTTCATGGCGACAATCGTCGCGCTCAATAAAATTGGTGCCGTTGGCGCGCTGATTAACACGAACCTCCGGGGCCGGCAGCTTAAACACTGCATCACGGTTACGGACTCCAAAAAGTGCATCTTCGGCGAGGAGCTGGCCGAAGCGCTGCAGGAAATAAAAGCTGAGCTGCCACTGAAAGAAGGCAGCGACTACGTTTTTGTACCGGACAGCGGAGCGACCCAGGCGCCCAACTGGGCCAGCGATCTCATGGCCGACTCCGAAGGCGCATCAGAAACCAACCCCGGCATCTCCAGCGAACTGACGCTCGGCGAAAACGCGCTTTTCATCTATACCTCCGGCACCACGGGGCTGCCGAAAGCAGCGGTAATGTCGAATCGGCGCTACCTGCAGAGCGCAACGCTCGCGCACAAGGCCCTCTACCGCTGCACGGAACAGGACCGATTCTACATCTGCCTGCCGCTCTACCACGGCACGGGACTCATGATCGGCGCCGGCCCGGCCATGTCTTCCGGGGCCAGCATGTTCATCCGACGCAAGTTCTCAGCGAGCAACTTTCTGCCGGAAGTGCGCGAGCACAATACGAACCTGCTCGTTTACATCGGCGAACTGTGCCGCTACCTCATGAATACGCCGGAACAGCCGGACGACGCCAACAATCCGCTGCACACCATGACCGGTAATGGCATGCGCCCGGACATCTGGCTCGACTTCAAGAAGCGCTTCGGCATCAAGCGGGTGAGCGAGTTCTATGGCGCCAGCGAAGGCAACGTCGCCTTCGCCAATATGCTCAACAAGGACTGCACCGTCGGCATGACTTCAGCTCGCGTGGCACTGGTGAAGTACGACGTTGACGCCGACGAAATCATCAAGACCGCTGACGGCCGCTGCATCGAAGTGGAGGCGGGTGAACCGGGGCTGCTCCTCGGCCACATCAACCCCGAGGCCGTCTTCGAGGGTTACACGGATCCGGAAGCGACCGAGAAGAAAATCGTTCGTGATGTGCTCGAGTCCGGCGACGCCTGGTTCAACTCCGGTGACCTGATGCGCACCGTCGACGTTGGCTATACGCTCGGCTACGACCACTTCCAGTTTGTGGACCGTATCGGCGACACCTTCCGCTGGAAGTCTGAGAACGTCTCCACGAATGAAGTTGGCGAGATCATCAACGGCTTTGAGCAGATTAAGTTCTGCAACGTTTATGGGGTGGAAGTGCCCGGTGCCGACGGCCGTGCCGGTATGGCGGCAATCACCTTGAATGACGGCGTCGAAGCCCTCGATCTCGAAGCCTTCTCAGCCTATGTCAACGAGCAGCTACCCGCCTATGCACGGCCCGTGTTCCTGCGCATTCAGGGAGACATCGACGTCACAGGCACCTTCAAGATGGTGAAGGGCGACCTTCGCAAGCAGGGGTACGACCTCGAGCAGGTCAACGATCCCGTGTTCGTCATGAAGCCGAAGGCAACGGCTTACGAAACACTGGATAAGGACTTCGCGGCCACCATCGCGAGCGGCAGCGCCGGTTACTGAGGGCCCAAGCGGTCCGTAGCCTGTAGATGCTGACCGCCAGAGAAATCACCCAATTCCGGGACGTACCCGCGCCCGCAGGACTCAGCCCCTGGGTGGATGGCGCGCCTGGCCCTGAGACAATCGCTATTGTGCCGAGCGACCCGGCCTGGCCGGAACAGTTCGAGCGCCTCGCCCGGCGGGTTCACCAGGCACTCGGGGAACTCGCGCTGGCAGTGGAGCACGTTGGTTCGACTTCCGTCCCGGGGCTGCCCGCCAAACCGATCATCGACATCGACCTAATCGTGGCGGATTCACGTGACGAATCCGCCTGGCTGCCGCCGCTCGAAGCCGAGGGATTCATCTTGAAGATTCGCGAGCCCTGGTGGTACGAACACCGTTGCCTGCGCTTCGACGAGCCACGCTGCAATCTTCACGTTTTTTCACCCGATTGCCCGGAAGCCGCCCGGCACAAACTCTTCCGTGACTGGCTCCGGCAGAACGAATCTGATCTAACGCTGTACCGGGACGCAAAGATCGCGGCGGCGGAAGCCGCCAACGCAAGTGGCGAGCGGGTTGAGGACTACAACGCCCGCAAGCAGGCAGTCATTCGAGGCATCTATCATCGCGCCTTCGAAGCTGCCGGTCTGCTCTGAGGCAGACGTCAGGCAGTTGGATCCGAGGCGCCGCGCTCGCCTGCGCACGCACCTTGCCACTCAGCCTGAGACGCGTCTGACACCCGGCCTTATTGCACGTAGTCTCTGATGGCGTCGCGCCAGACCAGGTAGCCGGCGCCATTTAAGTGCAGCTCGTCATTGCTGAAACCATCGTCGATGGACCCATCATCGGCCAGGAACAGCGGGTACAGGTCGATCCAGTTCGCGGACCCGGCAACCGCGTCTTTCACCGCCTGATTCAGCCTCTCCACGCGATCGCGATACTCCACGGCCCGTGGCAATACACTCTGCACGTAGATCTCCGTTTGCGGCGAAGCCGCTGAAATCTCCTCGACAATTCGGCGTACGTTAGCAACGACCTCTTCTTCGCTGACGCCGAAGGCAAGATCATTCGTGCCGATCAGCAGAAAGACCTGCCGGGGTTCACCGGAGGCAATCTGCGGGAGACGGGCCAACACGCCGGTCGTAACATCACCGCCGATACCTCGATTGACCACCTGCAGGTCCGGAAAGAGCTCATGCCAGGCACCCCCGGCCGTGATGGAGTCACCAACGAAAACCGTGTGTTCTCCCGTTACCGGCAGCAGTTCAAACTGACTCACCCAACGTTCGTGCGCCGGATCGATAAAGAGTCGGATCAAGTAGCCGGAAGACAACGCCCAATAACCACCGAAAGCAGCAACCAGGAGGATGACGTTTAAGGCGACGGATAAGCCAATGGCGGCTTTCTTCATGATTCTCGCTCCGCTTCTTTGCAAACGATAAGAGACCCCGCAACCCCAGACACCGCGCGATCAATCGAACGGCGCGCTCAGGCGTAAACCCGTGAAGCCCAGAGCGCCAGTCCCTGGGTCACACTGGTGAAATGCTCAGAGTCGATGAGCGGCACATCACCACAAACGGTGCCGAGATGTTCCCTGACGACCCGGGAACGTGCCATACCGCCTGTCAGATATACCGCATCCGGCTGCGTGCTTGCCTGGGCCCGCACTTCGCCAATCAGCCCATCAAGGTGCTCCAGCAGACGTTCCGAAGCACGGCGAAAGTCTGCACGTGTGCAGGACGGGCTTAAACCTGCCTCCACGAAGGCCAGATCAATCGTTGTCGCATCTGATTCTGAGAGCGCAATCTTGCCTAACTCAGCCTGCCTGAGGAGTCGATAGCTGCCCCGCTCTTCCCGAAGCCGGACAAGACGCCGAAAGCGTTCCGGGCGTTCAGCATCCCGCAGGAGCTCTTCGAAGCGTTCCTCGTTGGCTCGTCCATAGAAGCGCTGCTGTGCATTAACGTCGTTGGTGCTTACGGCATCAACGAAATAGCTGTTCGCCAGCGGCAGGCCGGTGAGAAGCTTATCGCCCATACCGAAGGATGGCATACAGGCTTTCAGGGCCAGCATCTGATCGTAGTCGTTGCCGCCGAGGCGTTCGCCGCTGTGGACAAGCACGTCATCATCGCGGTTCCGGGCATTGATGCGATCGGGGCCAACCGCCACAAAGGAGCAGTCTGTGGTGCCACCGCCGATATCGATCACCAGCACGCGCTGAGACTCGTTTAAGGAACGTTCGTAGTCGAAGGCCGCCGCCATGGGTTCAAAGAGAAAGGCCGTTTCTTCAAAACCCGCTTCCCGGGCAGCCGCCACGAGCATGAGCAGCGCCTGCTGGTTTTCCGCGGCGCCACCAGCGCCCTGGAAATTCACCGGTCGTCCGATCACCACCCGCTCAACGGATTCCCCGGCAGCGGCATCGGCCGCCTGTTTCACGTTGGCCATCATGGCGGCCACGATAGAGATAAAGCGCTCCTTCACCACCTCCGGCAGCCCTGGCGCGCCGAGAAAGCTCTTCGGGCTCTTCACGAAGAAACCTTCCGTCGGATCGCGCAGGTAAGCGTCCAGGGCCACCTGACCGAAGGAGAGGTTCCGGAAGGATTGGCTGGTCATATCGAGCACCGCATCGTCCCCGAGGTCGAGCTCAAAGTCGGCTTTCGGTGCATAGAGCGTTGATGCGATGAGCGGTTCACCGTCCTCGAGGGGGACCATGCGTACCGGGGATTTCGGCGACGGATCCGAGGCGGGAACCAGACCGATGGCACAGTGGGATGTCCCGTAGTCGAAGCCGGCAACGGTGGTGGCTGCACTCATGGGGTTCGGGGTCATCGAGAGGGCCGCGCAGTTTAGCGGAGGATTTTCATATGGCAAGCAAAGAACCCCGGAGCCCATGCAGGTCCGGGGTTCAGTTCGCTCGGCAGGGGGGACGGGAGGAGTGCCTTAGAGGCTTGGGACGCCGTCGCGAACTTGGTGCCATACTAGGTGGCGCAGGCTGAACGGAACCTGAATGCTCTTCACGGCCAAGTTCAAAGAAGAAATTCGCGCCGGGAGGATCACGGCGACCTACCGGAGCTGGAAGCGTCCACAGGCGAAAGTTGGTGGCCGTTACAACCTGCATCCGGACGGGGTGATTGAGGTCACCGGCATCCGCCGGATTGATCCTGCGACGATCCGGGATCGCGAGGCGCGAGCGGCCGGTTTCGAGAGCGCGGACGCGCTGCGCGACTTCCTCGGCACCACAGACGACGTGTATGCCGTGGTTTTCGCCTACCAGGGCAGCGGCCGCGTCCGGCAGCCGACGACGGAAAGCGCGGCGGACGCAGAGCTGGATACCCTGCTGGGTAAGCTCAAAGCCATGGATAGGCGCGCGAAAGCCCCGTGGACCGCGCAGGTACTCGAGACGATCGCCCATAGGCCGGGGGTTCGCGCCGGCGATCTGGCACCGGCTTTCCACTGGGAAACCCAGCGGTTCAAGGCGCAGGTCAGAAAGCTCAAGGCGCACGGCCTGACGATCTCTCTCGAGACCGGCTACAGGCTGTCCGAACGCGGTGAGCAGCTGAGGCAGCGGCTTAAGGAGACAGACGAGCAATGATAGAGGCAGTCCTCTTCGATCTCGGCAACGTCGTCATGGAGATCGACTTTCGCCGCACCTTCAAGCACTGGGCGGATGCCTCCGGGCATAAGGAAGCCCACTTCCACGCACACTGGTCTGAGGATGAGGCCTATCGGGCGCACGAGGTCGGCGCGCTGTCGTTTTCAGAGTACGCCGAAAACCTCAGCGAGCGACTCGGTGTGACCCTGCCCGAAGCGGTCTGGCGAGAGGGCTGGAACGATCTGTTTGTTGGCGCCTATGAAGGCGTGCAGACGCGCCTTGAAGGGCTTCAGGGCCAGATTGGTCTCTACGCCTTCACCAACACCAATGCGACCCACGAGGCCGCCTGGCGCGCCCGTTTCGAGCAGGAGATGCGCCACTTCGAAACCATCTACGTTTCCTCAACGATCGGCATGCGCAAACCCGACGTGGCCGCCTTTCAATGGGTCGCTGCCGACATGCAGCTTGCGCCGGAGCGCATTCTGTTTCTCGATGACAACCCGGCCAATATCGCCGGCGCTGAGCGCGCCGGCATGCAGACCGCCCTCATCGGCAGTGAGGCCGACGTGCTTGCTGCCCTCGCGACCTTCTAGCCCGCATTCACCGCGTGGGCGATGGCGGCGTAGCTGTCCATGAGTGGCAACACCGTATCCGCGTTCGCCGGGGGCAGACCGAAGATCAGGCGGTTGAAGCCCATGTCTATGAGCTCCCGAACCCGACGCTCGTCCGGACCCACGCCGAAGACGCTGAAATCAGGCTCACCATCACGGCCCGCTTCCGCCCAGGCGGCGCGCACGGCGGCAATACCTTCCACATAGTCTACGGCGCCCTGAGCGGCCGCCCTGGCGGGATCCTGATGGATGGGGAACCAGCCATCGCCATACTCGGCAATGCGCTTCCAGGTCCAGCGGGAGGACGCTCCGAGCAGGATCTTCGGGCCCCCGGCCTGCACGGGCTTCGGCCAGGTCCAGAGCGGATCAAAATCGACGAACTCACCGTGGAACTCGGCAGCGTCTTCGCTCCAGATGGCACGCATTGCGAGAATCCGCTCTCGCAGTACCTTCCAGCGCGAGTCGAAGGCAACCCCGTGATTGGCCATCTCCTCGGCGTTCCAGCCTGCACCCACCCCAAGGATCAATCTGCCGTTGGAGATGGTGTCGAGAGAAGCCACCTGTTTGGCCATGAGGATGGGATCCCGTTCGGTGATGAGCGCGATCCCGGTGCCGACTTTCAGGGTGTTTGTGACCGCTGCTGCCGCCATGAGCGACACCATCGGATCGTGGGTACGCCAGTACTCCTCCGGGAGATCACCGCCGCCGGGCCAGGGACTCTGGCGACTCGCCGGGATGTGCGTGTGCTCCGGAAAAAACAGGCTTTCGAAGCCGCGCTCTTCTGCGGCGCGGGCCAGCGGCACAGGCTGAATGGCCTTGTCCGTGGGAAACATGAGAACGCCGAAATCGGTCATTTGAGATCCTCCCCTAAAGACAGAGGATCATAGCGGGACGGGGCTAGAGCGGGTACTCGCGAAGCGTGGCTTCGTAGCGGTCGACCTTGTTCACATAGCGACGGCCGGCCTGCTCCTGTTCGCTGTAAGGACCGATATTGTAGGCCGAGAGGGCGCAATTGCGGTCATCACCGCAGCGGTCCATGAGGTGCGAGAGGACCTGCGCGCCGCAGTAGATGTTCTCCGCCGGATCGAGGAGATCGCTGGTGCCACAGAAGCCGCTCCAGTACTCCGGTCGAACCTGGGCAGGACCAATGGCGCCGACGTGCGAGCGAACGTCTTTGCGGAAGGAGCTTTCCGTGAGCACCAGGCTCGCCAGCAGCTCAGGCTCAAGGCCCTGTCGTTCGCTGGCTTCAAGGATCCAGCCGGCGAACTCCGTTGCCGTATTCCGGCGCACACCGAAGGCCTGGCTGACCTTGTGGCCGAAGGCATCCACTTCCGAGTGCCAGGGCACGTTGCTGTGTTCAACGGCCGGCAGCGCGAAGGCAATCCGCTCGACGCCGCGTTCCGTGCCGTTAAACGACACAACCAGGGCGAGGGAAACGAGACCAAGCGCCAGGAAGAGGTGAGCACCGGCAAAGAACCGCGCGATGCCAGGCACAGTCAGCCAACGGGCTTTGGCGCCCGCGCGCAGCGACTGAAGCCCCCGTTGGGCACGTCGCCAGACCGTGTTGTCCTGTTGCTGGTTCATCGTTTCTGGTTCTGCTCTCACAGATCTACTCAACAAGCTCTTCATCGCCTCAGCGGCGACTCAAACGAACGATGGGGATAAGGATGGGCGACAGACCCTGACTGCCGGCTGAACGGGCTCCTGCCACGCTCTGTTAGCCGCGTCCTGCGTCTCTCACCCCCTGACCCTCATGGTCGCGCGCATTCTACTGATGCTGCAGCACACAATAAACCGGAATTGCGTCACAAAACGCTTCCGATCTGTGACTGGCATGTAACAGAACGTCAAGTGAGTGGCCGCTAACTGTGAAAGGCTTCACAATGCTGGCGTGCAATAACGCACAAATAACCGCCTACGGATTTTTAGAGCTAAACGTTCTAAAAATCCGTAGCGGTAGTGCAGTTACACTATTTCAACGCCTGGCAGCGGCCTGCCTTGCCCGTGTGTCAGGCAGCTCGCAGCTGGGCAATGATCGCCTGGCGCTGCTCGGCGTCTGAAACCGGGAAAGACGCGGACGTCCGATCGGTGAAACTGCCGTAGCGGTCGAGCATCTGCTGGGCAACGCTACCCGGCTCACCAACCACACCAAAGTGGTCGACGATGTCATCGGTGATCAGCGTACCCATCTCCTGCCAACGGCCCTGCTTGGACATGGCGTTGAGCTCACCCTGCAGCTCGCCGACGCCAATGGCCTCGAGGACGCCTTTGTAGGCCGGCGTCGAACCGTAGAAGGCGATGCGCTCCCTGGTCGCCTTCATGGCCGCCTCGTGCTCTGCCTCGTCACGACCTGTGACGACGAAGGATGAGTAGGAAATCTCGAAATCGTCCCGGCTGCGGCCGGCTTTGGCGAGACCCCTCTCGATCGCGGGCAAGGTGACAGACTCGATGTACGGCACGTTGCTGAAGGGATGGATGATGATGCCGTCGGCAACCTCACCGGCCACTTCCGTCATCTGCGGGCCCACGGCGGCAAGAATGACCTTCGGCGCGCCGTACTCCTTATCCTGAGGGGTGAACGCCGGCGTCATGAGCGTATGTCGGTAGTATTTGCCGACGAACTCGAGGGGCTCCCCCTCATACCAGTTGGCCCAGATAGCGCGCATGGCCAGCACCAGCTCACGCATCTGCGCGGCGGGCGCACCCCACTGCATGCTGAAGCGCTTCGTGATGTGCGGCTTGATCTGTGAACCGAGGCCCAGGGTGAAGCGGCCCTTTGAATAGGCATTCAGATCGTGG
>JBCDDI010000024.1:0-15133 GCA_039180365.1 Pseudomonadota bacterium | reverse complement strand
GAGGATAACGACGCGCTTCTGGATGGCGCCATGGGCATTGCCAGGCAGCTGGCGAACGGTCCGCGTTCCCTGACGCTTATCCGCAAGGCCTACTGGTCCACCTGGAGCAACGCCTTCGAGCAGCAGCTCGAGCTTGAGGCGCAGCTGCAGAATCAGGCAGGTTCAAGCCGCGACTTTGCCGAAGGTGTCTCTGCTTTCCTTGAGAAGCGCGACGCGCAGTTTCAGGGCGAGTAGTGGACCGAACAGCCGCCGGGCCTGGGTTCCTGCGACTCAGGCGCCGGCGAGCACTTCCAGATGAACGCCTACGGAGCGCGCCAGCGCGTTGAGGTCGTAGCCCCCTTCGAGGGCTGAAACCACCCGACCTTCGGCGCTGGCAGCCGCCGCTTCGAGGATCAGCGTTGTGATCCAGCGGAAGTCGTCTTCTGTCAGCTTGAGCCCCGCCAGCGGATCGTCCTGGTGCGCGTCAAAACCGGCGGACACGAGCACGAGTTCCGGTTGGTGGGCCTCGAGAGCCGGCAACCAGTCCCTTTCAATCGCTTCCCGAAACGCCGCACTGCCTGTTCCCGCCGGAAGTGGCGTATTGACGATGTGCGGCCGCTCGAGATCAAAGTAGCGGTGCGGGTAATAGGGATGCTGGAAGCTTGAGCAGACCAGCACCTCCGGCCGGTCCTGCATGATCTCCACCGTGCCGTTGCCATGGTGTACGTCGAAGTCGAGGATGGCGACCCGTTTCAGGCCAGCGGCCAGAGCCGCGTCTGCCCCGATGGCGATGCTGTTGTAGAAACAGAATCCCATGGCGGCGTCGTGTTCGGCATGATGGCCTGGGGGACGTACCGCGCAGAAAGCGGTCTTTGCCTCTCCGGCAAGCACGGCCGTTACCGCATCAACCACGGCTCCCGTTGCGAGGCCGGCGGCCGTGAGCGATGCGGGGCCGAGGGCCGTATCCGGATCCACGGCCACAATGCCGACCTCCGGCGCCAGCGCCTCCAGGCTTTTCAGGTAGCCGGCATCGTGGATGCTGCTGAGGCGGACGTCGTCGACGGGGGTTGTCTCACGCTCACTGAACTCCCCGAGCAGGCCGCTCGCCGTCAGATAGCTGGCGATGGCCCGGAGCCGATCAGGACGCTCGGCATGACCGGGCATCATCTCGTGCTCGAGGCATTCGGCGGGGCTGTAGTAGAGCGGTTTCAGGGCTTAAGAGTGCTGCTTCTCATCGCCCACGGATAGTAGCTGATGGAAGTCGCCGAGCGGTACCGGCGGTGAAAGCAGATACCCCTGGATTTCCATGGGTCCCAGCTCCCGGAGGACGGCGAGCTGTTCCGGGGTTTCCACCCCCACAGCCACAACGCGTAATTGAAAGCGCTCGCCGATGGCGGCGATTTCCCGAACCAGATCGCGGCTCGCCTCGTGCTGAGCCACCTGAGCGATGAGCTGCCGGTCGATCTTCAGGGTGTCGGCCGGGCAGCGGAGCAGCCGATCGAAGTTGATCAGCTCCGTGCCGAGATTGTCGATCGCAAACCGGACGCCGAGATCGCGCAGCTGGTAGAGCTGGTCGCGGTGCTCGTCAACGAGCATGAGCAGATTGTCGAGCGACAGCTCCAGTTCCAGCATGGCCGGGTCGAGCCAGCGCTCACCGCGGAGCCGGTCGATCTGTCGGGTGATTGCCTCGGCGGTGAACTGCTGCGGTGAAACGTTCACGCAGAGATAAATCGGCGCTACCAGGTGCTCGAGCCAGTTTGTGGCCGCGGTGCTGGCCTTTTCCAGCACCCAGTCACCGATGCGGGTGATAAAACCTTCCTGCTCGGCGATGGGAATGAAGTGGCTGGGTGCCAACTCACCCACTTCGAGGCCCTGCCAGCGGAGCAGCGCTTCCACGCCCGTCAGGCGTTCGCTCGACCACTGGCCCTGCAACATGAGCCCGAATTCCTCGCGCTCGAGCGCCGTGGGCAGGCGGCTTGAAACATGATCCGTAGGTCCGCCTTCCGTGCGGTTGCCGCCTTCCTGCACGGCGCGGTTTACAGCCTGCCAGGCGCCCTGCCAGAGCAGGTCAAAATTCTGATAGTCGGTGACATGGTTGCAGCCGATGCTCACGGTCAGATGGATCTCACCGCCGGTGTAACAAAGCGGTGTTTTTGCCGCCGTACGAATGCCATCGGCGGTGCGCATGAGCGAGTCCTGAGACTGATTGGGCAACACGACGATGAAGCAGCCGGCGTCGTAAAAACCGATCATGCCGTGGCTCGGTACCGCAAGCTTCAACCGGGTGGAGAGGGCATCCAGCAGGTCCGTGCGGCTGACCGGGTCGAGATTGGCGTAGAGGTGTTCGGCGTGGTCCACCTGAACCACAAGGAGCGCTACGGGTTGTCCGCGATGGCCAACGAGAGCGCTGACCAGCTCCTGATGCCGCGGCAGGCGGGTGATCGGTTCGCGACTCTCTCCGGCCTTGAAGCGTGACTTGAGTCGCGCCGTGTTGATGCAGTTGAAAAGCTGCTGGCGGATGGCGTCGTCATCTTCTGCGACGTCGATCACGAAGCAGCTGGGATCAAGGGCGCTGTCTTTCTGCGGCAGGTGCCCGACGTCGTCTTCCGTCGGCCGATGATCCGCCAGGTAAATCCTTGCGAGGCCAGGCTGAACCATCTCCCTCAGGATCTGCTGGTCGTCGGTAACAACGGCGTCGGCGGGGCTCGCCAGGGCTTCCATCATCGGCGGCAGGAGGGCGCTGTCATGGGTGATCCAGCTATCCCAGCCCAGGCTTTCCGCGAGCGCACAGAGTCGCCCACGAAGCTCCGCATCGGCGATGGAGCCGCACAAGATCATTCAGTCCTTCCCAATCCAAGTCGTTGCGGTTTTGAAACTACCGGGATTCGAGGGTGATTAGCTTGTGGTCTTTCACACCTTTGAGAATTGTGCCGATCGGCACCAGATAAGGGCTCTGCCGGGCATCGGCGTCATTGATGGTCTGCACCGAGATGCGACGCTGGCGACGGACCAGGTGTGAAAGCGGTTCCAGGGTTTCCACCAGGCGCGGATGGTCCGGGGGCAGGTGAAAGGTCAGGCGCGCGCCGCCGTTCTCGATCACAAGGGCCAGCGTATCGTCGAGGTAGCTCAAATAGTTCTGCGGGCGTCGCTGCGGCAGCTCGGCGGCTTTCAGGCCGAGCCCGGTCGGTGCGGCTGGATCGCAGGCGTTCAGCCAGAAGGTTCCCGGGGGCTGCTCGCGGCTGAAAGCCTGCAGGGCCCCCGGAGTCATAAACTGTGGCCCCGAAAGGCCTTCGAAAAAGTAGCCTGAGACGATTTCGCCAGCGAGCTCCATCATGGCGAGGGCTCGGAACAGCACGGCCCAGCGGAGCCGGCCACCTTCCCGGTTGGCGAGTTCGCGACAGAGGAAGCCGTAGCGGTCGAGGAGTAATCGCGCCCGCTCCTTTTCTTCCTCCAGGCGCGTGAGGGGGTCTTCGCTCGCCTCAGGCCTGGCGTTGGCCTGGGTTGTCAGCTGCCAGTAGCCGGCGAAGCTGCGCGGCTGTCCGTAGGCCCCGCGGCGGGCCCGGCGCATGCTGCCCGCCGTTGCTGTTATTGCCTTCAGTGCAAAGCCCCGTTCGAGGCCTTGTCGCAGCGGCGTCAGCGTATCGGCGCTGAGCTGACCCTGCCAGACTCCCGCCCAGAACGCCTCAGCGAAACGGTCCAGCGGGGCATCCTGAGCGTCCGCAAGCTGGCTGAAGTCGTAGCGGGCGCTCGGGTCACTGAAGCCTTTTGTGAGCATGTCGTCTCCAGGCGCCGGCGCTTCCTCCGCCTGCAGCAGCTGCTGGTCTTCCGGATGGCCAACGGTGATCTGTTCCCGCCCCGTGCCCCACCACTGAAGCTCAGCCGTCCGCAGCGCCTCGTCCACGGCGGCCGGTGGCAGCGCTTCGAACCGTGCCGGCAGCAGATCTTCAAGCCAGACGTCGAGATGGGTGGCGAAACCCTTCAGAGACAGCAGTGCGTCGACAAGATTGTCCTCTGTTGCTGCTTCGCCGAAACCCTGCCAGCTTGCCAGCCAGCCTGGCAGCGCGGTAATCGGACGGGCCTGAACATCCGGCCGCAGGGCCGCGCGCTGAAACCGGAGCAGGATCTCGTAGTTCTCAGCGTTGCAGTACTGTGTTGTGTCGATGTCCTCAGTCAGGGTCCCGGTGACCCAGTCAGCTTCGTCGTCGAGGAGCCCCACGGGGACCCTGGGCAGCAGCTCGGCGATTTCCTCTGCGGTGCGGGGGCCGTAAAAAGACAGCACTTCACTCGCCAACTGGATCGCATCCCGGGGATCCGCAACAGCCGGCGCTGTTCCTGAGAAAGCGCCCGCGTCGACGAGCTTGCGGTCGATGAGCACCGAATACAGCTCCTGGTGGGTCACCCAGCGTCGATCTTCGAGCGTGATCAACAGCAGCCCCGGCGCTTCGGAACGGCGCTCGGCGGGGGCTTCCTCAAGGGGAATCAGCACTCGCTCCTTTACCCACTCTGCCCAGTCAGCGTCGCTCTCCGGCACATAGTCGGTCTCCCGGCGCTGCCGCTTGGCTTCGAAGCGGGCGATGGTTGCGGCACTGATCTTCGGTCGCAGCTGTTCGTTGGCAACAACGTCCGCAATCAGTCGATCGGAAAGCGCGCTGGGGCCGCCGACTTCCGGTGAATCATCGGCGTACATGTAGCGGTTAATCTGGTCGAAGGTGATGTTGGCGGCAAACGGGCTCGGGGTGCCGGTGGCCACAAAGGACCACTGGATCACGCCATCCGCAAGCTCGCCGAGCATCTCCTCAAGGGCGTGCAGATCGAACTCGTCGTCGAGACAGGTTCTCCAGGTTTCCAGCAGCACCGGAAAGTCGCTATAGCGGCTGACCGTGTTCATCAGCTTCTTTGCCTGCAGGCGACTCATCCACAGCGGCAGGCGCTGGTTGAAGCGCTGGCGGGTCAGGAGCAGTGCCCGACCGGCACATTCGCGAAAGCGGGCGCCGAAAAATCCGGACTGCTCGAGCGATTCGCGAAGCAGCGCCCGCAGGTTGTCCGGCCGGACCAGACCCAGGAGCTCAGCAGGTTCCATGGGGCTCTTCAGCTGGATGGCGACGGCGTTGTTGTCGGCGTGAATCTCCGGGGCGTAGCCAAGGTGGGCTTCCAGCGCGGCTGCCAGGGCCAGCGCCCAGGGACGGTTCAGGCGGCCGCCCCAGAAGCTGTGCAGCACAAGCTGGGAGATGTCGTCGGGTCCTTTATAGCCGCCCGGGCCGGTCTGCACGGATTCCAGGAGCAGATGATGGCGGTGCGGCAGGGCGGTGCCGGTCGCCTCACGCTGGCGGCTGAGATAGTCCGTCAGCTCCGTGGCGGCCGCTGCTTCAAAGCCGCGCTCTGCCACCAGGGAGCGCTCGAGGGTGGCCGCGGCACCGTCTGCCAGCAGGTTTTCCACATCCTCCAGATAGCCGCCGATTCGCGCGGAGAAATGGTAGCTGCGGTTGTAGCTCTCAGAGCGCCAGAAAGGCGGTGCCTGCGTGTCCGGTGCTGCCGGTCGAACGAGCACGTCGTTGTGGGTGATGCGGTGGATCTGCCAATGCTGACTGCCGAAGGCGAAGGTCTGACCCACCGTCGCCTCCCAGACAAACTCTTCGTCGAGCTCGCCGATCTGGGTGCCGGACTCGGCGTGGCGCAGCTTGTAATAACCGCGGTCGGGAATGGTGCCGCCGTTTGAGTAGAAGGCGAGCACGGCGGACTTCAGGGCCTTAACGGTGCCGTTTATCCGGTCGTAGCTGATGCGGGGTTTCAGCTCGCGCACCCGGGAGCCCGCGTAGCGGCCCGCCAGCATCTCAATAACCAGATCAAACTGTTCGCGGCTAAGGTCGCGATAGGGTGCGGCTCGCCGCAGCAGCGCATAGAGATCGTCCACGTGGCGCTCCTGCACGGCAGTGCAGGAAATGAGAATCTGGGCGAGCACGTCCAGACAGCCGGTCAGGGGCTCCAGGGGTTCAATGTCCCGCGCCGCGATGGCCGCCGAAAGCACCGCTGCCTCAAGAAAATCCTGAGCATGGGTTGGAAAGAGGCTGCCGACGCTTGTCTCGCCGACCCGGTGCCCGGCTCGGCCGATGCGCTGCAGGGTGGCAGCCACGGACGGCGGCGACTGCACCAGTACCACCTCGTCGAGATGACCGACGTCGATGCCCATCTCCAGAGAGCTCGTGGCAACAATGGCTTTCAGCTCGCCGCCCTTTAAGCGCTGTTCCACGGAGCTTCGGATTTCACGGGCGAGAGAGCCGTGATGGGCGTAGGCAAGGGGTGCGGTGCCGTCTTCGTTGATCTTGAAGGTGATCTTTTCTGCGAGGCGCCGGGAGTTAGTGAAGAAGAGCGTTGCGGTGTTGCCGTCAATGCGGTCCCGGAAGGCATCGGCGAGGGGATCCCAGATCTTCTGCCCGTTCTCAAGGGCCGCGTGGACGTCTTCGGGAAAGCGCACGTGGAAGTCGATGGCTTTACGGCCGGCGGCCCGGACCACGTGGACGGGTCTGGGCGCGCCGTCGCTGCTGTAGCCGCCAATGTAGCCAGCCACCGCATCAAGCGGCTCCACCGTTGCCGACAGCGCCAGCCGCTGAAACTCACCGGCGAGCTCTTCGAGTCGTTCCAGTGCCGTCATGAGCTGTACGCCGCGCCGGTTGTCGACGATGGCGTGCACCTCGTCGATGATCACCGTTTCGATCTCCGTAAGCGCGTTCTGCCCGTTTCGCGTGGTCAAGAGCAGCGCAAGGCTTTCCGGCGTGGTGATGAGAATTTCCGGCGGCCGCCGCAGCATGCGCTGACGATCACCGGGGGAGGTGTCGCCGGAGCGCGTTTGCACGCGGATTTCCGGCAGAGCACCGGCGGCTTCAAGCTCTGCTAAGGGGTTGAGCAGATTCTCCCGGATGTCGTTGTTGAGCGCTTTTAAGGGCGACAGGTAAAGCACCCGCGTATGGCCCGGCGCCCAGGCGCCACTCGCATACTGATTTAAGGCATAGAGGAAAGCCGTGAGGGTTTTGCCGCTGCCCGTGGGCGCCGTGGCCAGCACGTGGTCCCCGTCGGCGATGAGCGGCCAGCTTGCGGCCTGCACGGACGTGGCCTCCGGGAAGTGGCCATCGAACCAGTCGAGCAGGGCAGGGGTGAAGTGTGCCCGCCAGTTCTTGCCGGCAAGCGTCTGCTTCGGGGAGGCTTCCTGGGTTCCCTGGCCCATGCCGGTCGTTGTCCGCAGCTGAAGGAACCCCGTATCCTCGCACATCCGTCGGCGCCGCGGACCGGCCGGCGCAGCGCTCCTGACACAGGGTGGCAGGAAGCGCTGCAGCTCGGTCCCGGTAGCTGGTTGTTCCCCGGAAAAAGGCAGCAGCAGCCATGAGTCACAACAGCGGCGCCCTCGAGGCGCTCTTTACCGCCGGTCAACGGATCTGGGTGGCCGGATCCTCGAACGAACCGCAGGCGCTCCTTGAGTTGCTCGGCGAGCTGCCCCTGCCGGCGGATCTCACCTTTATCCAGTTTCCGCTCCCAGGCATGAACGGGACCGACTTCAGCGGTCTTAGCCCCACAACCCGCATGGAAACCTTCTTCATGTCTCCGGCGCTTAAAGGGGCGGCGGCGGATCGTCTCAGCTACGTGCCCATGCAGATGCGGGCAGTCTATGACTATCTGGCCCACGATCTTGACGGGGTGCTCCTGCAGGCGGCACGCAATGCGGACGGAGAACTCTGTCTGGGACCCAACGTCGACTTTGCCGCCGCGGCCCTCGAGGCGACGCGCTTTCTGGCGGTGGAGGTGAACGAGGCCATTACTGCACCAGCCGGTGCGCCGCGGCTCAGCCGCAAGCCGGATTTCTCCATCACCTCCTCGCGACCGTTGCCGGAGCTTCCGGCGCCGGCCATTGACGATGCCGCGGCCGCCATCGGCCGACTTGTGGCACAGCTTGTTAAGGACGGCGACTGTATCCAGACGGGGATCGGCTCCATACCTGCGGCGATCCTTCGCGAGCTCACAGCACACAACGATCTCGGACTGCACGGGGGGCTCATTGACGATGGTGGCATGGCGCTGGTCCGGGCCGGCAACGTGACCGGTGCCCGGAAAGCCATCGACCGCGGTCTGCACATCACCGGCATGGCCCTTGGCAGCGCCGAGCTCTACGACTGGCTTGCCGGCGAGCCAGCGGTGCGCTTCCGCGGCGCCGACCATACCCACGAGGTGAGTGTGATCCGTGAGCTCGAGAACTTTGTGTCAGTGAACTCCGCCGTTGAGGTAGACCTTTTTGGCCAGGTCAACGCGGAGTTCGCCGGCGGTCGACAGCTGTCTGGTACCGGCGGTTCCGTGGATTTCATGCGCTCTGCCCGATCCAGCCGCGGTGGCCGCTCCATCATCGCCAAGAACGCCACGGCCCGGGGCGGAACCGTGTCGCGTATCGTTCCTCGTGTGGAGATGGTGACGGCGCTGCGCACGGACGTGGATCGGGTGGTGACCGAGTACGGCGTGGCAGAGCTGGATGGTGTTGGCGTTGCGGAACGGGCCCGACGCCTCATCGCCATTGCCGCGCCGGAGTTTCGTGACGCCCTTCTGGAAGCGGCGCCGAACTAGAACGAAACGGTATGCCCGAGCCGCAGCGGCCGTAGCACCAGCCCGACTTTCCTGCGAACGCAATTTTCACGTGCGCCCGTTCACAGTTCCCGCCATTCAGGCTTCGCGCCCACGTTCAGACGCATACAATCCGCTTACGTAAAGGATTATTGCGTCGGCCGCTTCAGGCCGCTCAGACTGAAAAAGGAGTTTCGAACGTCATGGATTACGTCGGCCTCGACCCCGCAGTTGGACTCGAGTGTTCTCACTGCAACCACATCTCCCGTATGCCCTACAGCGATCTGCTGTCCCTTGTGGTGAGCGGCGAGCAGGCCACCTGCGCCAGCTGCGAACGCCTCATGCTCCACGACTGGACCACGGTTTCCGTCGTGCAGAACATCATCAAGAAGCGTATGGAGCAGGCCAACGAAATGAAGTCCCGACGCGCGAGCCAGCTCACCAGCGTCAGCTGAAGCCAGTTACGGTACCCTCACCCCATCTGATTCCAGGTGGGGTTCATGCAAGCGGATCAGCCGGAGCCACCGGACGCCGTTTCTCATAGCAGTCCAGACGAGCCGCCGACAACCGCAGCGGGTCCGGCAGCAACGCGTCTCGAGGACGCTGATGCCCTTCTGCCCGCCGGTGACTTCGACGACTGGCTTGCGGCGATGGGAGAAAGCCTTGAGGGCCGACGTGCAAGCGCTGTGCCCTGCGACGACTGTAATGCCTGCTGTCGGGCCGCCTACTTCATCGCCATCCGTCCCGAGGATGAAGCCGCGCGCCGACGTATTCCCGCTGAACTCATCTTCCCGGCGCCAGCAGCACCCGCCGGTCACGGCGTCCTGCCACACACGGAAGCAGGCGCCTGCCCGATGTTCACCGCTGCCGGGTGCAGCATCTACCAGGATCGTCCGTTCACCTGTCAGCAGTATGACTGCCGAGTGTTTGCCGCCACGGAGACTGCCGATAGTGATCCCCGCCGTGCCGGAGTTATGGACCGGGTGCGGCGCTGGCGCTTTGACTTTGCGTCTGAGGATGCCCGGCAACGTCAGCAGATTCTCGCCGCTGGTGCCGCGTTCCTGCGCCGGGAAGGCGAGCGGCTTGCGGTAACCCTGCCGAGCGATGTAACTCAGCTGGCCCTGCTGGCGGTCAGGCTGTTTCCGGTATTCGAAGCACTGCAGGCCAAGCTGAAAGGCGCTGATGCGGCCACAAGAGAGGCGGTGGCGGACGCTGTGCGGAAGATCTACGGGCTTTAGGCTGGCGCGGCCAGACCGAGAACGGCGAGCAGAAATGCGTACTCTTCCGCGACTTCCCTGAGTCCTTCATAACGCCCGGACTGACCGCGATGACCGGCGGTCATGTTGGTTTTTAACAGCAGCCAGCTGTCGTCCGTTTTCAGGTGGCGCAGGGCGGCGACGTATTTGGCGGGTTCCCAGTAGGTGACCCGGGGATCGTTCAACCCTGCGGTCACCATCATGGGCGGATAGGCCCGGGCCGTCAGCTGGTCGTAGGGAGAGTAGCTCTGGATCAGCTCGAAGGCCGCCGGGTCTTCCAGGGGATTTCCCCACTCGGGCCATTCGATCGGGGTGAGCGGCAGATCGCCATCGAGCATCGTGTTCAGCACATCAACAAAGGGTACGTGCGCCACCACTGCTGCAAAAAGGTCCGGCGCCTGGTTAACCACGGCGCCCATAAGTTCTCCACCGGCGCTGCCTCCGGAAATGGTCAGGCGTGCTGGTGACGTGCGTCCTGAGTCAACGAGGAAGCGGGCGACGTCGACGAAGTCGTTGAAGGTATTGTTGCGCTTGTCGAGTTTGCCGTCCTCGTACCACTGATAGCCGAGATCGTCGCCGCCGCGGATGTGGGCAATGGCATAGCTGAAACCCCGGTCGAGCAGTGACAGGCGACTCGCGGAGAAACCCGGTTCCATCGACAGCCCATAGGCGCCGTAGCCGTAGAGATGCAGCGGGCTCCCGGGGGGTGTGCCTTTTCTGCGTACCAGGCTGACAGGTATGTCGACGCCGTCCCGGGCTCGGACCATCAGGCGTTCACTTTCGTAGCCGCTGGCGTCGTAGCCGCTTGGAATCTCCTGCACCTTGAGGGTATGGAGCTCGCGCTTTTTCAGCTGGTAGTCATAGACGGTGGCCGGCGTCACCATGGACTCGTAAACCAGGCGCAGCCTGTCTGCCTCGTACTCGCCGTTCACGCCGAAGTCGACGGCGTAGCTCGGTTCCGGAAACTCGATGTGATGCGTGGCGGCAGCGCCATCGGGATCCTCGATCACCCGGATCTGATCGAGGCCGGCCAGGCGCTCGCTGATGATCAGCGCGTCTTTGAAGCACAGGTGGCCCGTGAGATAAGCCGCGTCGCTGCCTTCGATGAAGGTTTCCCAGGCTGCTTCCTCCGGATGGTCTTCCGTTGCCACGGCGAGGCGGAAGTTCCGGTGCTGGTCGTTTGTGCGTATGTAGAAGCGGCCCTCTCGATGGTCGAGGTGGTACTCGTGCCCGGTTCGCCGGGGTGCAACAAGCCTTGGCTCCGCTGCAGGATCGGCGGCCGGGAGCAGATGCGTCTCCGTGGTCACATGGTCACCGGTGGTGATCATGATCCAGCGCTCGGACTGGCTTTCGTCGATGCCGACGAAGAAGGACTCATCGGTCTCCTCATAAAGGACTCTGTCCTTTAAGAGCGGCGTGCCGAGTTGATGCTGCCGAACCTGGTAGGGCCGCCAGTTTTCAGAAAGCTGCAGATAATAGAAGTGGCTCGAATCCGCGGCCCAGACGGGGGCGTCCAGGGTATTGCCGATGGGTTCATCAAGGGCCGTGCCGGTGTCGAGGTCGGTCACAGAGAGCCGGAAGCGCTCGCTGCCGTCGGTGTCTGCGCTCCAGGCGAGGTAGCGCCCGTTCGGACTCACGGAGAAACCGCCGAGGCTGAAGTAGTCGGCGTGTTCGGCAAGGGCGGGCTCGTCGAGGATCACGGACCAGGCCTCCGGATCTTCGGTTGGCGCCCGTTCCCAGATCCGGTATTCCGCACCCTGCTCGAAGCGCCAGCGATAGCGATAGGCGCCGTGGCGGTAGGGCACAGACTCGTCGGCTTCCGGCTGCCGGCCTCGGATCTCCTCGAAAAGCGTGTCGACGACCGGCCGTAAGGGCGCAAACTCCTGCTCGAAGTAGGCGTTTTCCGCCTCGAGGTAGGCGAGGATTTCCGGATCCGTGACCTTCGGGTAAGCGGGGTCTCTCAGCCAGTGGTAGGGGTCTTCCAGGGTAACGTTGTGCACCACCTGCTGGTGCGGCTTCCGGGCAGCTACCGGAGGAGTGAGGCGGTTCGGCAGTTCGGGCATCTTCAGCTGTCGGGTCCATGACGGCGCAAGGTGGGCGATGCTCGGCGAATGACCGTGAAAAGGCAAACGATTAAGATCGACGATCCACGCCGCTCGGAGACCGCCCATGCCTCACGTTGATCCCATTGCCAGAGACGCACACCCGGAGCTTGCGGGGATTTTTTCCGTGGCGGAGGGTGCCATGGGTTTTCTCCCGAACAGCATGCTTACCATGGCGCATATGCCGCAGCTGCCCGTCGCCTTCATGATGCTCACGTCAGTCACCTTCGGCGCCGATCTCAAAGGGCTCCTTGCTGCCTTTGCCGATGCTGTGCCGGAGCAGAGCGCCGCGGAAGAGAACCTGACGCCGGCCCTCGTTCAGCTTGTCGCCTTCGCCTCGAGCCTCGCGGCGGGCTGCCGCTACTGCCAGGCCCACACCTCTCACAACGCGCACCGGGCCGGGGAGGATCAGGAGAAGCTCGGTCGCATTCTCTCCTATGAAACTGACCCGGCCTTCAGCGACGCTGAGCGCGCGGCCATCGCCCTGGCGCTTGCCGCCGGTGCGGTGCCGAACGAGGCCTCCCGCGAGCACTTCGAAGCCCTGGAGCAGCACTTCAGCCAGCGGCAGATTGTGCAGCTTGTCGGGGTCATCGCCATGTTCGGGTTCTTAAACCGCTGGAACGACACCATGGCGACACAGCTCGAGGAGATACCCACGGCCTTTGCCGGCGAGCACCTGGGCGCCATCGACTGGCAAGCGGGCAAACACGGTTGAGTGGTATGTGTGGTCGTTTCAACATCACGTCTGACCCGCTTACGGTGCTCCTCATGGAACTCGTCGGGCTGCCTCATCCGGGGCCGGACAACTTCAATACCGCCCCTACGGAGACCGTGCCCGTGCTGCGCCTCGATGACGCCGGGGAGCCGGAGATTGCGCCCATGCGCTGGTGGCTCACGCCCTACTGGTCGAAAGGGCCGAGCACCAAATACGCCATGTTCAACGCTAAATCCGAGACGGCGGCGAAGTCCCCAGCCTTCCGCGAGCCGTTCCGCAAGCGTCGCTGTGTGGTGCCGGTGAGCGGCTTCTATGAGTGGACCCGGCAGAACAATCAGAAGCTGCCCTACTATCTGACGCCGCAGACGGAGTCCGGGCTGCTCCTCGCCGGACTCTGGGATCGCTGGCGGGATGGGGACTCCGGCGAGAGCCTCGAGAGCTTCACAGTGCTGACCGTGGATGCGGCCGATGAAATGGCCTTTGTGCACAAACGGCAGCCGCTCATGCTCTCGGTGGATGATGCCCGGCGCTGGATGGATCCGGCGAATGAGGATTTCGAGGCGCTCATCGGCTCGGAGCTGCCCGTCGCCCTTGCTGCCGTGCCCGTGTCGACCTATGTGAACAACGCCCGCAACAAGGACAGCCGCTGCGTGGACCCGATCGGAACGCCCATCCCGCTCAGCACCGAAGCCCCTGACAGCACCGAGGCAGCTCCGGGAGAGACGCCATGATTCTCCGACCGGGTCACTGGCTGGGTCGCGGCAGCGTGCTGGTCGAGGGTTTCAGCCTCGGTAAGACCGTCGAGTGTGATGCCCGGGTTGAAGCGGACGACACGGGCCTCACGGTAAACGCGGACCTCGTTCAGCAGGACGGTGACAAGAAGACTCTCAACGTCCGAGTGGCCGGCAACGAGGTGGGGACCTATACGCTTCGCCTGCAGTCAGGGGGTGAAGTCTTTCACGGCAGCGCCAAGCTCGACAGCGTGCCGAACCTCGGCCTGCTCTGGAACGACTCAGAGACCGTACACCTCACCTTTACGCTTTTTGCGCATCAGGAAGGGTATGGCTGTCGCGGCTTTCTTCGCGACGGCGATACCACCTACACCTGGGAGATGGCCTTCTCGCTCAAGCAGGATGTGGTGAAGGGCGACAACGTTGTGCCGCTTTCCCGTCGACCCCGGCGCTAGCCTCAGCTGAACAGCTCCGTGACCGCCCGGTGGCCCTGGTTGATGGCCTCGTCGAGGTAGGCTCTGGCGCCCGCATCAGAGTTGGCGATGGTGATATTGCCATGCCGGGCGCGACCGATTTCATGGGGCGCGGTACCCGGCTCGTAGTCCGGATCGAAGAGGCTGTGGTGGCCATAGGCATAGCCGTGTGGCCAGCGATTGACGGTGATGGCAGCCATGTCCCGGTCTGCTTCGAAGCCGAAGGGGCCAAACACTTCCTGCAGCGTAGCGCGCACGTCCGCTTCGATGGTGCTGAAGGGCGTGCCGAGGAGCTTTGCTCGACCCACCCGATGTTGCTCCCGCGGGGTGAGCCCCGGTGCGGTGAGCGCCGCGGAGAAGTGCAGCAGCACCGGTGACTCCGGACCTGGGGAGAAATCGTACCCCGGCACACTGACCGGGAAATCGACCATGAAGTAATCGTGGAAGGCGCTTGGGGTGATTGCCATGCCGACGCCGGCTCTCGCCAGGGGCTCCCAGTTCCGCAGGGCAACGTTCGTGTACACGAGCGGCGCCTTCACCAGGCTCTTCAGAGCCGCTTTCTGCGTCTCCGGCAGTTCCGGGCAGAGGTAGGGAATCATCATGTTGTAGCAGGCGAGCACCGACTGCCGGCCGCGGGCCGAATGCAGCCGGCCGTCTTTGTGGTACTTCACTGAGACGCCGTCTCCGTCGTTGGCTGCAGCAATGACGGTGCTCGACAGACGAAGGCGGACATTGTGCTCCGACCGGTCGAGCTGGTCGTAGCGGAAACGCTCGAGGACAAGCTGTCGAGCATCGCCCGGCGGGCAGATGCTCGGGATCAGGGATCTCACCAGGGCGCGGGCGATCGTCGCGTTCCCGTCGGGGTAGTGGTAGATATAAGGCTCAACAAGCCAGTCCACGGCCTGTTCCGCCAGCCAGTCCGCGCCGGGCACGCCGGTTTTGTTCAGTCCCGGCAATCCGAAAAGCATGGCTTCGAGAGCGGGAACGGCATCGGTACCGACCCCGAAGTAGCCGGCAGGCATGTTCCGCAGAAAGGTGAGGAGCCGCTCGGAACGGATGCCGCCGTGCTTTTTAAGAAAGGTCTCGTAGCTGATGCTGTAGAGGTAGTCGCTGAGGTCGCCAAACGCCACCTCTGGCAGGGCATCTTCCTGAACGGTCAGGAGCCCCGTCAGCTCGGCGCGTTCGGCCTCGCTCAGAGGCGCCTTGGCCAGCAGCGCGGCGACGTCGAGGCGTTCCGCGGGGAGCTCCAGAAGCGATATGTCGGCGAGGAGTTCCCCGG
>JBCDDI010000023.1:0-15157 GCA_039180365.1 Pseudomonadota bacterium | reverse complement strand
CCTCAGATCAGGGTTTGCAGCCAACGCCCGCGCGCTGACAAAGGGCCGCAGACCCACGGCATCCAAAAGGTCGCCAAAACGGGGATCTACTCGGAGGAATGCGGCTTCTGCGGCCCAGAGCAGCTCGATATCCTGGGACTTTTCTCCGGCGTCAAAGGCGGCCACAGCGCGATTAACATCGCCCAGCAGCACCCAGATTCCAAACCAGAATTCGCGCGCGACCTCACCCCGAGCGATCGCATCTTCGATGATCAGTGCCGCTTCTGTAGCCGTGCCCGGGTCTGCTAAGGCGCCGACGAAGGCCTCCACCCAGCCGGCTTCGTTGCCAAGGCGCAGCAACGTGGCGCGAATGGCGCCCCAGTTCTGGGTGCGCAGGGCAAGCAGCACGGCGGGCTTTACCTGATTGCTCTCCAGATAGCCGAGGTCGATGGCGGCTGCATAGCTCGCCGCCGCACTCGCCGAATCGTTCACCCACAGGTAGGCGAGGGCGAGACGATCGTTGATCACGGCGGAGTCCGGTCGCAGGGCGTCTGCCCGCTGCATGGCGCTCAGAGCCGCGTCGAAATCGCCGAAGATCGAGAGCAGGTGTGAATACCAGTAGTGGGCGAGGGCGTTGTCTGGACTCAGTGCCAGGGCTTCCTGCAGCGAACTCCGGGCGTCGGCCCAGCGATGCTCTTCCATGGCCATAAACCCTTCCAGCGCGCTCACTTCTGAGTCCAGGTCCCGGGTCAGTTTGCGCACTTCTTTAAGGGCGGCTCGGGCTTCGGCGAAGCGGTCAGCGAGCGGGTCCGTGGTATAGAAAGGTCTGATTGCCAGGGCCTGAGCGAGGGCAAGATGGGCCTCTGCAAAGGCCGGGCTCAGGGTGATGGCCTCCTGGTTCAGACGGATGGCCTGGTCGATGCGGCGGGCACCTCGAAGGCTCCACTGATACTGGGCTCTGAGATGGAGATTGTAGGCTCGCGGATCAACGTCCGGGGCAGGGGTACGGCCCGCGATGGCGTCGATGCCAAGACGCTGCTTCTCCAAGGCTGCGGACAGGGCCGCAAGAGCGGCTTTCTGCAGCTCCGCCGGCCGTCCAGGCTTACCGGTGATGACTTCGGTCCAGATCTCCGCTTCCGCCTCCGTGTCCGTCAGCGTCAGGGTAACGTTGATGGTTGTCTCGTCCTGGCGGATCGCGCCGCCGATCAGATAGTCCGCGTCGAGAGCCTGACCAATGGACTCCACGTCCGTGTGGGCGTCTGTGATTGAAAACGCTTCCCGGCGTGGTACTACAGCGAGGTCCGGGGCCGCGGTGAGAGCACTCGTCAGATAGTCAGCGAGGCTTTCACCGCCGGCCGGTATCCCCTGGAGGTTTGGCGCAGTGAGCGGCAGCACGGCGATTTTGGCTGGTTCGTTCCACCAGCGGTAAGCGACGCTCGCAAGCAGCGCTGTGCCGATGAGGATGCCGGCGGCAGTCAGCAGCGGCCAGCGCAGGGAGCGTTTCAGTGGCGCCACGTCCACGACCAGCTCGTAGCCAGCATTGGGCACGGTGCGGATGAAGGCAGACCGCTCGGCACTGTCTCCGAGGGCGGCCCGGGCAAGGTGAATGCTCCGGGACAGTACCTGCGGGGTGACGACCCGTCCGGTCCAGACCGTATCGAGGAACTCATCTTCGCTGATGGTTTCGTGGGGCCGGCGCGCAAGTTCCACCAGAACGTCCATGGCTTTGTTTTCAAGCCGCTCCTCAGAGCCATCTGGTGCGATAACCAGACGCTGATCCGGGAGGATCCGATAGCCCTTTAAGCGGAAGCCGTCGCGCAGCGGGTTACGCGTTGCGCGCTTTGTCGCGGCTTCCGTTGTGCCTTTTGCGCCGCCTTTCGGTGTTTTGTGCTCTCGCCCGTTTATACCGCGATTTCCCGGCTTCCCCCGTCCTTAGAAGATACCAACGGTCGCCCGGCCGGTCACCCGTCTGCTTTCCCCGGCATCTGGGCTCGCCTAGAATTGGCGATCTTTTCGGAATGGGTTGCTGCCGTTGCACGTTATACGCTGGGCCTCAGCGGGGCTGGTCTCTAGGCTCTTCAAGGTCGTTTTTGTCTCACTGCTGCTGGTTTCCAGTGCGACGGTGAAGGGGGCCGAGGCACTACCGCGGAACATGGCCTGGTCTGCTTACAACCTGGGTACCACCGGTAACAGTCAGGCCGTGGGCATCGGCAAGATGCTCAAAGACAACTATGGCGTGAACCTGCGGATTCTGCCCGGTAAGAACGATGTGTCGCGGCTCCTGCCGCTGGTAAAAGGCCGCGTTCAGTTCTCCGCGAATGGCGTCGCAACCTTCTTCGCCTCGGAAGGTGTTTTCCAGTTTGCGCTGCCGAACTGGGGGCCATTGCCCTTGCGGCTGGTGATGACTTCCAATGGCGACAGCAATCAGGCTCTGGCGGTGGCGGGAGACCTTGGCATTGCAAGCTACGCGGATCTGAAAGGCCGCCGGGTTCCCTGGGTGCGCGGAGCGCCGGCGTTGAACGTTGGTACCGAGGCGCTGCTTGCCTGTGGCGGGCTAAGCTGGGATGACGTTGAGCGGGTCGAGTTTCCAGGCTATCAGGCCATGTGGGACGGGATCATCAACGATCAGGTGGATGCTGCCTTTGCGACCACCGTATCCGGCCCCACACGGCGCCTTGAAGCCTCCCCACGAGGGATCTTCTGGCCGCCGGCACCACACGATGATGCCGCCTGCTGGGCGGGCATCCGTCGCGTCGGCCCCTATTTCCTGCCGCACATCGGCACCCGCGGAGCGGCCATCTCGGAAGCCGCCCCGCATGAAGGTGGCACCTATCCCTATCCACTGCTGACGGGACTGGATCGTAGTGATCCTGCCGTAGTCGAAGCCCTTGTGCTGGCGCTTACCGAACACTACGACGACTACAGGAATTCGGATCCCGGGTCGATCGGCTGGGCCCTCGAGCGCCAGCTTTTCCAGTGGGTTGTGCCCTATCACGAAGGTGCCGTCCGCGCCTTCCGCACACTCGGAGTCTGGTCTGATGCAGATCAGGCGCACAACGATCGACTCATTGCCCGGCAGGCAGTACTGGCTGACGCCTGGGCGGAAATGACAACCTCGTCCCTGGAGGGGGATGACTTTGTCGCAGCGTGGTTGGACCTGCGCCGGCAGCGCCTGGAGGCGGAGGGCTTTGACCCCATCTGGCGCTGAAGCGCATAGCCAGCCAACCGGCATCCTGCGCCGCTGCTTGATTGCGGGCGCCGCCGTTGCGGCGCTGGTGCTCGCCATGGACATGCTCCGCTTGTTCGGTGGCGTGCAGTGGCTGTCAGCCTGGATCGTGCTGGAAACACATTACTTCTTCCTGCTTCTCGGTCTGCTCCTGCCGCTGACCTTTATTGTCTTTCCGCGCCTGCGCTTTCTCGATGAAGCGCTGGCCCTGGCCGTGGTGATCGTCTGTGGCTATTTCTTTTCCCAGGCCGAGCGCATTCTTGATGAGGGGTGGGAGTTCGGTGCACCGGCGACGGCCACCTGGGCGGCTATCGCGCTCTGGGTTCTGCTCCTGGAGGCGGTGCGTCGCGCCGGTGGCATTGCGCTCTTTGTGATTGCCGGCCTGTTTTCGATCCTGCCGCTGGTGACCGAGTATCTTCCGGGTCCGCTTTCGGGTCTGCCTTCGAGTCTTGAAGAGGCTGCTGCATACCATGCGCTCAGCATCGAGAGCATTTTTGGCCTGCCGTTCCGCGCCTTTGCCAATCTGGTCATTGGGTTCCTGCTGTTCGGGATCACCCTGCAGTACACGGGCGGCGGGGCCTTTTTCCTGAATCTCGCCTTTGCGCTCCTTGGTCATGTGCGCGGTGGTCCAGCCAAGGTGGCGATCTTCTCGAGCGGCCTCATGGGATCCATGAGCGGCAGCGTCGTAACAAACGTGCTCACAACAGGGCAGCTGACAATTCCTGCCATGAAGGGCGTTGGTCTGAAGGCGGAAACGGCTGGGGGGATCGAGGCCTGTGCTTCAACAGGCGGCGTACTGCTGCCGCCGATCATGGGCTCAACGG
Source organism: Pseudomonadota bacterium (assembly GCA_039180365.1). Taxonomy (GTDB): domain Bacteria; phylum Pseudomonadota; class Gammaproteobacteria; order Pseudomonadales; family Azotimanducaceae; genus SZUA-309. Next base: position 11,128 of record JBCDDI010000023.1, on the reverse strand, counting down.
CCTTTGTGATGGCAACGTTTCTGGAACTGCCCTATTACCAGATAGCGCTTGCGGCGGCGCTGCCGGCGCTGCTCTATTTTGGCGGTCTGTTCCTGCAGATTGACGCCACGGCGGCCCGGGAAGGCCTCGCGGGCGTTGACCGCGATGAACTCCCCCGTGTTGCTGAGGTGCTCAAGGATGGCTGGCACTATCTTGGCGCCTTCGGTCTGCTGATCTTTCTGCTGCTGGTGATGCAGCGCGAGGCGGTAGCGCCTTATCTCGCGACCGGTGCCCTGGTGGTTCTCAATCAGCTGACACCGGCGCATCGTTGGTCGCTCGCGGAAGCCGGTGAGTTTCTGGTTGCGACCGGACGGCTCCTGGTGGAACTGCTGGCCATTCTTGCAGGGGTAGGTCTCATCGTCGGTGCCTTGTCGGTCACCGGGTTGTCCGGGACGCTGGTCAACGATCTGCTGTTTATCGCCGGTGACAGCGTCTGGCTGCTGCTCGCCATGGGAGCGGTGACCAGTTTTGTGCTGGGGATCGGCATGACCGTAACCGCAGCCTACATCTTCCTCGCGGTCATTCTTGCTCCGGCGCTCACAAGCGGAGGCCTGGATCCCATTGGCGTACATCTGTTCATCCTTTACTGGGGCATGTTGAGCTTTATCACGCCGCCGGTGGCGCTGGGGGCCTATGCGGCAGCAACCATTGCCGGAGCGAATCCCATGCGCACGGGTTTCGCCGCTATGAAGCTCGGCAGCATTATCTATTTCATTCCCTTTATTTTTGTCCTGGATCCGGCGCTGCTTCTGCAGGGTGGGGCGCTGGAGGTTTCCCTCGCGCTCCTTCGCACGCTCGGCGGACTCTGGCTCCTGATTGCCGGACTGCAGGGTTACCTGCAGGGTATCGGGCCGGTCAATGCGTTGCCGTTGCGACTGCTGCTTGGACTGCTGGGGCTCGGTCTCGCCTTTTCGTTCCTGGCCGTTTAAGCGGCGCCTTCAAACAGCCCGGTACGCCGGTTCAGGGCATCTGTCGTGGCGTAACGATCGGATAGCGTCGCGGAAATTGATCGAAGAGCCCGGTCAGCGTTAGCAGCGCCGCCGCATCGCCCTCAATGACGAGCCGGCCTTCGTTCAGGAGCGTGGCGCCATCCGAGAGTCCGACCATGAGCCCTTTAAAGTCCGTGGAGGTCATTGTCAGCGTCGCCGCGGCATCAGGGTGACTCGCATCCTCTATCCCCCGAAGTACGCCGTTTTCTATGCTCAAGAGCCACGGCTCAGCCAGATCGGTGAACTTGAGGTTGATGGCCAACGGATGTTCGGCGGCCCTGTGGCCATTCAGGCGCACGGCCATGGCTTTGAAGATGTTCGACAGGGGGATCCCCAGAGCGGTACCGGCGCTTGGGGCGTAGGTGCTCTCCGTTGTGACCGGGTGGCGCAACTCCAGTGCCCCGGTGAGATAGAAGTTCCGCCAAACAGCCGACTCGGCCTGATAGCCGAGCTGCTCGAGCGCGTCGGCCAGGAGCATCCGTGCGGCGCTGTGCTCCGGATCGCTCATGATCACGTGATTTAACACCTCAGCGACCCAGCGATAATCCCCCGCGGCGAAGGAGACCTCGGCTTTTTCAACAACCGCGTCTGCACCCCCCATAAAGTCCACGTAGCGGGAGCCCGCTGCCGCCGGCGGGTGCCGCGCGATATTCGCCGGGTTGCCGTCGAAGAAACCCAGATACTTTACGTACACGGCTTTGGCGTTGTGATGCACGCTGCCGTAGTAGCCGCGGTTCGAGAAGTTCTTGTCGAGACTGTCTGGCAACGTCAGCTGCTCGGCGATTTCTTCCGGATTAAATCCCTGATTGGCCAGGCGCAGGACCTGGTCATGCAGGTATTTGTAGAGATCCCGCTGGGAACGGAGGTACTCGAGGGCTGGCTCCCGACCCCAGATCGGCCAGTGGTGGCAGGCGAAATGGATTTCCAGGTCGTCCCCATAGCGCTCGATGGACTCGTTGATCTGTTCGCTCCAGGCCAGCGCGTCCCGCACCTGAGCGCCGCGCAGCGTATAAACGTTGTGCAGGTGGTGCGATGTGATCTCGCTCATGCAGAGCGCCTTGAACTGCGGCAGGTAAAACACGAACTCGGCCGGTGCTTCCGTGCCGGGTGTCATCTGAAAGTCGAACTCAACGCCGTCGATCGTTCGAGTTTCGCCGGTCTCGGCAACGATGTCGTTCGGGACAACGAAACCTGTGGTCCCCATGGAGAGTGCGGCACCGAGACCTGTGGAGACAAAGCCCGTGGCTGAAGGCTCGAGCAGATTGCCATACATGTAGGTGGCGCGTCGGCCCATCGCATTGCCGGCGAGCACGTTTTCCGAAAGCGCTTCATCAACAAAGTGCGCCGGGGCAATCACCGCAACTTTGCCGCTGGCCGCATCTTCCGCGGTCACTACCCCGAGTACGCCGGCGAAATGATCGGCGTGAGAATGGGTGTGAATCACTGCAACCACCGGACGTTCGCCGAGATGCTCGTTGGCGAGCTTGAGAGCGGCCGCCGATGACTCGCTGGAGGTCAGCGGGTCGATGATGATCCAGCCTGTTTCGCCACGAATGAGCGTCATGTTGGCGATGTCGAAGCTGCGGACCTGGTAGATCCCATCGGTGACTTCATAAAGCCCCGTGTACAGGGCGTTCAGCTGTGCCTGGCGCCAGAGACTGGGTTTCACCGTGTCCGGGCACTCGTCGTCGAGAAAGGCCAGGGCCGACAGGTCATAGGCGGGTCGCCGTCCACCGTCCCGCGCGATGGTGAGCGGGTCGAGGGTGGCGATAAAACCGCGTTTCGCGTTCGCGAAACTTGTTCGGTCCTCGAAGGGGAGACTTTCACGCAGAGCAGCGTTGGCAGCGATCGTGTGTTCTGTTGCCGGCTTTGCTTTCCGTGCCGCGTCGTTGAGTTCGCTCATGCTGGCTCCTGGAAGTTCAGCGCCCGGAACGCCGCCGGGATCAAGTGAGTGTTTGTCAGACCGGTTCGACGTCCACGGCCACGGTCAGCTGCTGCGTACCGCCTCCATGAATGTAGCCACGAGTTGGACTGACGTCGCTGTAGTCGCGGCCCCAGCCAAGGGTGATGTGCTCGGTCTGGGTCTGTAGATTGTTGGTGGGATCGAAGTCGACCCAACCGAATTCCTGGCACCAGACGGAGAACCAGGCGTGCGAGGCGTCTGCGCCGGTCAGCCTTGGTTGACCCTCGGCCGGCCGTGTCAGCAGATAGCCACTGACATAACGGGCTGGCAGACCAAAGGCGCGCAGACAGGCGATGCCGAGATGGGCGAAGTCCTGGCAGACACCGGCCCGTGCCTGCAGCACATCAGGTACCGGCGTATAGACATCGGTAACGCCACCCCGGTATTCGAAGTCCTCGTAGATCCGCTCCGTTAGCTCCATGGCCAGACGCAGGAGTGGTTTGCCGGGCGTAAAAAGGCCCGATGCATAGTCCCGGGCTTTGGTAAGGACAATTTGCGGCGAGGGAAAGCAGTAGCGACCGGCATCGCGGGCTTCGTGATTGTCTGCAAGGCGGGCACGTTCTGCAGTCCGTTCCCAGGAGGGGCTCAGGTCGAGCAGCACGTCCTCATTGGCGTAGACGGTCACATCCGCTTCCGCAACGATCATCAGGTGATCGTGTGGGTCGCGAATGAAGAGATCTGTCACCGGGTTGCCGAAAAAGTCGACGCGCCGCTCCTGCTGAAGCGGCATTGGGGTCACCGTCAGCCGCGTGTCGCGCACGCTCTGCAACAGGAAGCTCCGAGGTGTCAGGTGCAGGGACTGGTAGGAACTCCCGACGAGGTGTTCATAGCGGTATTCCGTGGCATGACGGATGTGATATTCAACGCTCAAGCTAGAAAGCGCCCTTATCGTTGCTGATGCTGGGATTGAAGTAGGTGCTGGTGAGCACAGCCTGCAGGTCCGACAGGTTCTGCTCCGTTCGTTTCAGAAGGCGCGCGAGGTGGGTGCGTAGCCCTGTTTTACTGATGATGCTCGTGAGCTTGTCCAGATCGGCGAGAGAGAGCTCTGAGTGCGTTGCGAGCAACAGCCGCTCGGCTTCCGGGAGCAGGCCTTCGCGCTCGGCCCGGGGCATCACGGCCATATGGCGCTGCAGCGTTTCGATCTGCAGCAGCAGACCGCGCGGGTTGCTGTTGTCTGTGAGCAGCAGATCGAGCACCGTCGCAAGCGTTGGGACCGTCTGATAGCGGGATCGATGAGTGAGGGCGCTATCCGACGCATCCAGGAGCAGCGCGAGGGTACCATCGGCCTGCGGTTCCCGGGTGCAGAGTTCGCGGATCACGCGCACCAGAAACTGGCTCCGCTCCAGGCGCCGGCCGGAATCGAGGAGGCGCCAACCATAGCCTCGCGTCATGTTTTCCTGAATCTGACCGTTCAGAGCTGAGAGCTTCTCAACCAGGTCATCGAGCATGTGCACAACGTCGGCCGCCGTGTGTACGCGCCAGCGGAGCTGCGGTGCCTGGCTTAAGCCCTCGAAGAGACGCCAGGCATCGCGGGACAGTCGCTCGCGGACGTGTTCCGCTGTACGTTTGACGTTGGCCAATACCTTCGCGAGGCCATCAGGACTCTCCGGATCAAAGAGGATGTTCCACAGTTCCTGTTCCACGGCGACGCGTCCCGCGCTGGCGGCGCGCCGCGCCCGCGCCACAGAGAGATAGTCCATGGATGACAGCAGCCGGGTGAGGATGTCCAGCGCCACGGGCTGACCGGAGATGTCCCCTTCGCCGTTGATGTAACGGAACAGCGAACGGTAGAGGCGGACGGCGCCTTCCGTACGCTCGAGATAACGGCCGAGCCAGAACAGATGATCGGCCGTGCGGCTCGGTAGATCCCGGTCGCTCCTGCGCGTTGGCAGGGCTGCTCCCGGCAGGCGAGTGACCTGGTCGTCCCGGTGCCGCGGCAGCCAGACGTCTTTCGAGATATCGCCGCCCGCCGTGGATATCCGAACGAGTCCGCCGGGGAGCACCTGATAACCTTCCTCCGTCGCCGCGACATACATGCGCAGGGTCATCGGTGCAGCTTCCCAGTGCCCGGCAGGATTCCACCAGGGCACCGTCGACAGATTGATGCGTTCGCGTCCGACGAAGGCGTAGGGCATCTGTCTGACTTCGTCCAGCGACTCCGGATGGTCCATCGGTGTCACGTCCGGTGCCAGGTAGTTCTGCATGTTGGCGGAGAGCAGCGGTTTTCGCTCAAAGGCACGGCGGATGTCGAGGCAATCGACATTGTTGAGGACATGATCGAGCGCAACCTGCTGGCCGCACCACCAGGTTGCAAGGCTCGGCAGCGACAGCGATTCGCCGAGCATGTGTTCCGCAAGGCCCGGGAGAAAGCTCATGATGGCATCGTTCTCGACAACGCCGCTGCCGATGGCGTTGGCGATGAGGACGTTGCCGCGAGCAGCGGCGCGCAGCAGGCCTGGGGTTCCGAGGAGTGATTGCGGATCCAGTTCGAGAGGATCCACCGCCGGTGAATCAATCTGTCGAAGGATGAGGTTGACCGGTTTCAAGCCCTCCAGGGTCTTCAGATGGACCTTACCCTGCTGCACCGCAAGGTCAGCGCCCTCGACGATTGGAAAGCCGAGGTAGCGACCGAGAAAGGCCTGCTCGAAGTGGCTGTGTTGCTCCGGTCCCGCGGACAGGATCACGGACAGTCCCTCGTCGCTGCCGATACGCCTACCGAGGTTCTGCACGCCGTTGCTGTAGCTTCGAAAAAAGTGCGCGAGCCGGGCGATGCTGCCGCGTTCAAAGAGATCCGGCACGGAGCGGGACATGATCATCCGGTTCTCGAGCGCATAGCCGAGGCCGGAAGGCGCCTCCGTGCGATTGCTGAGTACCCGCCACTGTCCATCAGGGGAGCGACCGAGATCAAAGGAAAGCAGGCTTAAAAACACCCCTTCTGGTGCCTGATAGCCGGAGCAAGGCAGCAGATAGTGAGGATTCGCGAAGGCCAGCGCCTGAGGCAACACCCCGCGCAGGAGCGACGTGGACCCGTAAAAGTCGGCGACGATGGCATTCAGCAGACGCGCGCGTTGCACAAGTCCTGTCTGCAGTGTCTCCCACTCTTCAGGGGCGAGAATGAATGGCAGGCCGTCCAGTTGCCACGGGCGTGGGCTGCCATCGGCGCTGGTTGTGGCAGCGCTTTCGCTCAAAAGGCGTTTGATGATGGTTTCCTGGGCCTGTGCCCAGTCCGTCGCGGGATCACTGAGGGCGTCGGCCATGAATGACCAGTGCGGGCGCACGCTGACGCCATCCACGAACTCGTCGTAGACGCCGGGCGGTGCCGCGTAGGGCGCCGCGAAGAGCGAAGAGGCACTGTCCGATTGGCTCATGGCGCCTGGCGGGCTCGGAGTCGCTGCAAACGAGCCACTCTAGGGAACCTCTGGAGGATTGTCACGGGCCCGCTATGGTGACCCCGTGCGCATTCCAAGAGTCCCCCACAGCTTCAGTCTGAGTCCGAAAGCGGCGGTCGCCTTGCAACGACGCCTTGCGGCACAGGTTCGTCTCGAACCGCTTACGGCGCCGCGCCTGGTACTTGGCCTCGATTGTGCCTTCAGCGGCGATCGTGTGCTGGCCGTCGGCGTGGTCTGGGACGTGAAACGCCAGCGTGTGGTTGAAACCCGTGGGGCGAGCGGCCTTCTGACTTTTCCGTACGTGCCGGGGCTGCTGTCTTTCCGGGAATTGCCCGTGCTGCTGGCGGTGCTGCGTCGGGTAGTGTCTCCGGTAGACGTGGTGCTCTGCGATGGTCAGGGTCTTGCGCACCCGCGCCGCTTTGGCATCGCCTCACACCTTGGCGTGATCACCGGACTGCCGTCCGTTGGCTGCGCCAAAGCAAGATTGACAGGTCGTCATGACCACCCGGGTGTGGCGCGGGGATCCTCGGTGCCACTTCTGGCCGAGGAGCAGCGTGCGCCTCGCGATGAGCGTATCGGCAGCGTGTTGCGGACCCGCGATGGGGTGCGCCCTGTTTATGTGAGTCCCGGTCATCGGGCGGACTTTGCGAGCAGTGAGGCGCTGGTGCTGGCCGTGGGCGCTGGTTATCGCCTGCCGGAACCCACGCGCCGAGCGGATCAGCTCGTGGCCCTATTCAAGCGGCAGGGTCACTTTCGCGGCGGTCTCCTGCCCTGAGGCTCGCAAAGTAGACGTCGGCGGCTGCCTTTACTTTTGGTGCCAGGAGCAGTGCTGAGAACATCGTCGGAATGGCCATCATGGCAAAGGCGCCGTCGATGATGCTGATGGCCGCGTTCAGAGAGACCACGCTCGCCACGACAATGAAGCCGACGTAGACCCAGCGGTAGTGGGTCTGATAGCGCACGCCGAACAGGAAACTCGCGCACTGGGTGCCGTAGAAGGAGTAGGTGAGGATAGTGGTCATGGCGAAGCAGACTGCGCAGAGAAAAACGATGAAAAGACCTACGGGTCCGAGCAGCGCCTCGAAGGCACCGGCAGTAAGGGTGACTCCGGAGACAACGTTGTCCGTCTGCCAGGCTCCGGCGATGAGAATTACCAGCGCCGTGGCGGTGCAGATCAGGAGCGTATCAACGATGGGCCCGAGCATCGCGACAAGACCTTCCCGGATTGGCTCGCGCGTTCGAGCGGCACCGTGGGCGAGGGATTCGGTGCCGATGCCCGCTTCGTTCGAGTAAGCACCACGCTGGACCCCATAGAGAATGACGGCGAGGAGGGCGCCGCCGCCAACGGCTTCACCGGTAAAGGCGTCCGTGAGAATGAGGCCAAAGACCGCTGGGATGCTGGTGATATTTAAGACGATGATGAGCAGCGTAGTCCCGAGATAAAGCGCAGACATAAACGGCACGATACGGCTGGCGACCACGGCGATTCGCTTCAGGCCGCCGAAAATCACGCTCGCGGTAATGACGGTGATGATGAGCCCGGCGCTCAGATTGAAGCTGAAGGGATCGGCGTCGCTGGCGAGCCAACCCTGCTCGATGAAGACAACGTCGCGGAGAATCTGCACCAGCTGGTTGGCCTGCAGGGCAGGCAGGGAGCCGATCAGGCCGAAGAAGGCGAACCAGTAGGCGAGGAAACGCCAGCGCGGGTGGAGCGCCTCACGGATGACGTACATGGGACCGCCCTGGAGGTCGCCGACGTCATCGCGGCCCCGGTACATGACAGCGAGGGAGCAGGTGAAGAACTTCGTGGCGATACCAAGGAGGGCCGTCATCCACATCCAGAAGATGGCCCCTGGCCCGCCGATGGTGATCGCCAGGGCGACGCCGGCGATGTTGCCCATGCCGATGGTCCCGGCCAGAGCAGAGGAGAGGGCCTGAAAGTGGCTGATCTGCCCGGGATCTTCTTGGTCATCGTAGCGCCCGCGTAAGAGCTGCCAGGCATGGCCGAGATGCCGAAAGGGAACGAAACGGGTATAGAGCAGAAAGAAAAAGCCGCCGCCAAGGAGCAGTACCAGCAGCCATGGACCCCAGGCCCAGCTTGAGAAAGTCGTTGCAACTAATTGAAATTGCTCAATCATTTTTTGTTTTTCTCGCGAGCTTATCGGTGGTCTCGGCGTCGCGGTTACGCCTCGCGCCGCACGGTGCCCGGGCGTTGCCGCGGCCACTGGGCGCCGCACGGTAACTGTTTTTCTGCGGCAGCGCACTAGGAGACAGCGGGCTGAACTGCCGCTGGGAGGCCTTCCAGGGCCGCTCGTCGCTTCCCTGGTTGACATGTGCGTGGTGCGCGCTTGAATGGCAGAAGAGGTGGTGGGTCCGCTTGGATCTACCTGAGGCGCCAGGCGCTCCGGTCAGGGACAACCGTACCGCGCAGGCACGAAACAGTGAACCGACCCGCTTGCGAGGCCGGCGACATACACGGCGGCTGAACACGACGGCCACACACGACGAGAGAAGCACTATGGACAGCCCGCTCGGCCAGCAGGCTGAATACACCGACACTTACACACCGTCGCTGCTCTTTTCTATCGAGCGTGCGGCGGCTCGTTCGACCATGGGCGTTGAAACAGACGTTCCCTACAGCGGTGAAGACGTCTGGACCTGCTACGAACTGACCTGGCTCGGAGAGCGCGGTAAACCGGAGGTGGCTGCTCTGCGCATCAAAGTGCCGAGCAGTTCGCCGTGTATGGTGGAAAGTAAGTCCCTGAAACTCTATCTCGGCTCACTTGCGCAGACCCGGTTTACCAACCGCGCGGAGTTGCTCAACACCCTCAATTCCGATCTTGGCCTCGCGTTCCGGGCCCCCGTTATGCTCGAGCTCATGGATCTGCAGCAGATTCCGGAAACACTGGCTCAAGCGCCGGGCATCTGCCTGGACGCACTTGATGTAAAGCTGAGCGTTTATGAGCGGGAGCCGAAGCTCCTCGAACTGGAGGAGGGGGAAGAGCGGGTTGTGAAGGAGACCGTGCACTGCAATCTGTTCCGCAGTCTCTGCCCGGTTACCGGCCAGCCGGATTTTGCGACGGTGGTTGTCCAGTACCTCGGGCGGCCCATCAATCGCGGGTCATTGCTTGCCTATCTGGTCTCCTATCGGAATCACCAGGCTTATCACGAAGCAACGGTGGAACAGATTTATCTTGATCTCATGGAGCGCTGCGCGCCGGAACAGCTCTCAGTGGCGGGACGTTTTCTGCGCCGGGGCGGCATCGACATCAGTCCCTACCGATCAAACGTCGACGATCAGCTGCCGCTGCTGCGCCTGCCGCGCCAGTAATCCATCAGTCTCCGCGCCGCGGGTTGATGAGGCTGCGCAGCCAGCGCAGCCAGCTGTTTGAAGCCAGCAGGTAACGATCCAGATTGTCGATCTGCCGGTCCAGGGCGGGACCGTCTTTGAGCAGATCCTCTCTCCGTCGGAGTGCCCGCTCCGGATCCAGCGGCTTGATCACCCGGGCCGGATTGCCGGCGGCAATAACGTTAGCCGGTATGTCACTCGCCACCACAGCACCAGCGCCAATGACGCTGTTCTCGCCGATGGAAACACCCTTGCAGACGATGGCGCTGTCGCCGATCCAGACGTTGTTGCCGAGCGTGACCGGGGCGCGATTCCCAATGGGCCGCGATCGGTCGTAGATGTCATGCCAGTCCGCATCGGTCACATAGGCGGAGGAGGCGAACATTGTGTTGCTGCCGATCTCGATGCGACAGGCGGAATCGAGGCGTACACCCGGGCAGAGCAGACAGTAGTCGCCGATTTCGATGTGGCCGGCATCGTCTTCATACTGCCAGGTCGTCAGGCTGACGCGGCGATCGCGGGCCGTCACGATATGCGGGCTTTCGCCGATGCGGATGTTGGCGCCATGCACCTTCAGGTACCAGGGCTTCATGATCTGGAAGTGGTCGCCGAGGCTATCGAGCTGCGGGGCGATAAAGTGGTTCACGTAGGCCCGCTCAAGGAAACGGTGAAGCCGTTTTGCGGGGTAGGGGCGGAGGTCTGAACGCATCGCCGTACTCTAGCCGATCGGCTGGAGAACCACGAATTATGGGGCCTGGGACGATCTTCGAGTCGATTGCCTGGCGGCCGGCTCGGCCCTGCTGGTCCTATCCAAAAACCCAGAAACTCTGTAAGCTTCGCGCCCTCAATGGTGACCCTTTCCGGTCCCCTCGCAACGACAGGTTGTAAACTCCGCCAGGCCCGGAAGGGAGCAACGGTAGCAGCTGACTCGTGTGCCGAGGTGTGGCTGGATTGGGTTGCCACCCGGAGAGGTGTCCGAGCGGTCGAAGGAGCACGCCTGGAAAGTGTGTATACGGCAACGTATCGAGGGTTCGAATCCCTCCCTCTCCGCCAAATTCACAAGGGTCAGTACCGGAGACATCCTTTATAGCTTCTGTGGCTCATATAGCTTCCGCTGGCTTTTCGGCACTTCCCGCTGGCTCTTTCCGCTTGAACTGGCTAAGCACGCCTTGCGCTGGATTCGGCCGTTAGACGGCTTCATAACGGATCAGTGTCTGCGCGGATTCAATGAGTGCTTCCCTAGCGTCAATAAAACTGCGACCTAGCAGATCCTCGCCCTTCTTCGGGGACACATAGCGATGTTTGCCAATCTCATAGCTCGCGACTTTTGCGTCTTCTGAAAAGGGCGCTAGGAGTCTCACCAGAAAGCTTGGGAGAATCCTTGTTGGCAGCTTTGAGG